>JBBDQU010000047.1 GCA_040905865.1 Alphaproteobacteria bacterium | reverse complement strand
TTCACAGGTTTGAATGGAACCTGTTGCGGTTCCATTCAAACCTGATGTGCTATAGAATTCGGTATCCGGCGGGCAAAACTCAATGCCCCTTGAACTGCGCCTTGCGTTTTTCGTTGAAGGCGCGCACGCCCTCCAGCCGGTCCTCGGTCGTTACCATGCGGTTATATGCCTCGATCTCGAACGCATAGCCGTTTTTCAGATCGATCTGGGTCGACACGTTCAGCGATTTTTTCGCCTGCCGGGTCGATATGGGGGCATTGTTGCAGATTGCCCTCGCAGTCTCCAGAGTCTCCTCCATCAGCTTGCCATCGGCGCAGATACGGTTCAGGACGCCCCATTCGAGCGCTTCCTGGGCCGAAAACATCCGGCCCGTGAGGATGATTTCCTTCGCCCGGCGGACTCCGACGGCGCGCGGCAGGTTCTGCGTGCCCATGGCGCCCGGCATGATGCCCAGTGTGACCTCGGTCAGGGCGAATTTGGCGTGGCTGGCGCCATAGGCGAAATCCGCCGCCAGCACGAATTCCAGCCCGCCGGCGACGGCGGCGCCGTTCACCGCGGCGATGATGGGAATCGGGCAGTCGGTCATGGCCAGCATCGCCTGCTCGAACAGCGCATGCTGTTTCTGCCAGGTGTCGTCGGTCATGTTGTTGCGTTCCTTCAGGTCGCCGCCGGCGCAGAAGATGCGCTCGCCCGACCCGGTCACGACGACGCAGCGCAGATCCTCCTGGTCCATGTAGAGATGGGTCCACATGTCGCGAAAATCGTAGCCCATCTGCGTGTTCAGCGCGTTCGCGGCATCGGGCCGGTTCAGCGTGACCAGCAGCAGGTGATCCTCGATCCGTTCCAGCTTCAGGGTCTCGTAATCCATTTTCATCGCTGTCATTCTCCGAACAGTTCCGCGTTATGCGCGCCGAGTTCCGGCGGGCCGTCATGCTGCAAGGGGCGGACGCGGTCAAACGACATGGGGATGCCCATCAGCTTGTACCGGCCGTCATCCGTATCCTGCAGGATACCAAGCGCCTTGGTCTGGGCGTGCTTCACGACCTCGTCAATACCCTGCAGGGGGGCGCTTGGAATGCCGACAGCCTCGAGCGACTGTTGCCAGTCCATCATGTTGCGCGTCGCCGTGACATCTTCGATCAACCCGGTGAGGGTTTCGCGGTTCTTCCAGCGGCTCGGATTGTCCGCGAAGCGCGGGTCCGTCGACCATCCGGGGCAGCCCAGCAACACCGACAGCCGGGCGAACATGCGGTCGTTGGGGGCCGCGATGATCAGATAGCCGTCGGCGCAACGATAGGCCTGATAAGGCGACATGCCGGGGCCGGAGGAGCCGAATCGCTTGGGAACGGAACCGTCGCCGAAATAGCTGCAGGCGTGATAGGTCATCCAGCCGAGCGCGGTTTCATAAAGCGAGGTATCGACACGCCCGCCCTTGCCGGTCAGTTCAAGCGTCCGCAGCGCGGACAGAACGCCGATGACGCACCACATGCCGGTGCCCATGTCGATGATGGAGGTGCCGACGCGCACCGGCGGGCGCCCTTCCTCGCCGGTGACATTCATCAGGCCGCAGAAGGCCTGCATCAGCGGGTCGTATCCGGGGCGGGCGCTCAGTGGCCCTTCGGTACCGAAGGCGCCGCAATTGACATAGATGAGCCTCTCGCTTTCGGCGCAGAGTTCGTCGGCGCCGAGGCCCAGCCGTTCGGCGACGCCGGGTCGCAGGTTCTGCACGACCACGTCCGCCTGCTCGACGATAAAGCGGCGCAGTGTGGCGACCTGTTCGGCGTCCTTGAGGTCGACCGTGACCGAATGCTTGCCGGCGTTGAGCGCCACGAAAATGGCGCTGACATCGCCATACCAGCCGGTGCCCCAGACGCGGCAGTCATCGCCGGTGTCCGGCCGCTCGACCTTGATAACCGTTGCGCCGAGAGTCGAGAGAATCCATGCCCCGTAGGGGACGGCGACGCTGCTGCCGAGTTCAATGACGCGCAGGCCGGCGAGGGGGGTTGCTTTGCTCATGTGGTTTCTTTTTTCCCTTCAGTGATTCCGTTACGGTATCCGCTGGCATCCCCGAAATGAAGTGTTTTCGATTCATTAGGATATTCCCGTCATATTCATGGTTAACAGCAGCTAAGATATGTCCATGCCCGACGATTCATCCCCCATTTCCGCAGCCGTTGCGCTGTTCCAGGCCGGCGAACTCGCGGCGGCCGAGAAGTCCTGCCGTGATGTTCTGGCGCGGCAGGAAGGCAATGCGGAGGCCTGGCACCTGCTGGGGGTCATCGCCCATCGTGCCGGACGCAACGATATCGCCGTCCGGCATGTCCGGCAGGCCGTGGCGCTGGCGGGCGATTCCGCGTCGTTCCACAACACACTCGGTTACCTGCTGCGTCTCGCGGGGCAGTATGCGGACTCGGTTGCCGCGCTGGAAAAGGCAATCGCGCTGCAGCCGGATTATGCCGATGCGCATAACAACCTGGGTATCGCTCATGCGGAATCAGGGGCGCTGGAAACCGCGGAGGCGGCGTACCGGACGGCGCTGCGCCACCGGCCGGATTTCCCGGAGGTGCAGAACAATCTCGGCAACCTGATGTACCGGATGGGACGGGTCGACGAGTCGCTGGCGGCCTTCGAGGCGGCGACGACGCTGCGCCCGGATTATGCCGAAGCGCATTCCAATCGGGGCGATGCGTATCTCAACCAGGGCGACATCCCGGCCGCCATCGAGGCCTTCGACACATCGGTGAAGATTGCGCCGAACTGGCCGAATGGCTGGTACAAGCTGGGGAACGCCCTTTTTCAGGGCGAGCGGTTCGAGAACGCCCTGAAGGCGTATCAGCGCAGTATCGACCTCAACCCCAACCAGATGCGCTGTCTGACCAATCTTGGCGCGACGCTGGAAAAGCTGGGCCGTTATGAAGAAGCCGCCATGATGCTGCGCCATGCGCTGGTGTTGATGCCGGAAGACGTTTCGGCAATGAAGAATCTGGGCCATGTGGTCCTGAAGCTGGGCCATACGGGTGAAGGGCTTCACCTGTTGCGGCGGGTCGCGGAACTGGCGCCGGACGATCCCGATGGCCATTACTCGCTGGGCAATGCCCTGCTGCGGATGGAACGGCTGCAGGACGCCCTGAACTGCTACAAGCGGGTGCGAGAACTGCAGCCGAACGCGGCGCGCGCCTATTTCGCCCCGGCCAGCGTGCTGCTGATGAACGGGCAGTTCAAGGAAGGCTGGGCGGCTTATGAGTCCCGCTTCGACATGGCGGCCTACAAGACCAACGTCAAGAATGTCCGGGACCGGCTCTGGGACGGCAGCCCGCTGAACGGGCGGCGTCTGCTGGTCCATGTCGAGCAGGGGTTCGGCGATACGCTGATGTTTATCCGCTATGTCCCGCTGCTTCGCCGGTTTGCCGGCGAGGGAAAGATCTATCTCGCCTGCGAACCTGAACTGTTCCGCGTTCTCAAGACAGTTGAGGGGGTAGATGAAGTCTATGCCCTCGGCTCGGAAGCCTCGGTCACCTTCGAGGTCCAGGTCCCGCTGCTGAGCCTGCCGAACCGCTTCGGTACGACCGTGGAAACGATCCCGAACAGGGTGCCCTATCTGCGGCCGCCGCCGGACGCCAAAACGCGCATCAAACGCCGCAAGGGCGGCAGGCTGGCGGTTGCCTTCGCCTGGGCCGGGCGGCCGACCCACAGCGATGACCGGTTCCGTTCCTGCCCGCTGATCTGGTTCGCGGCGCTGTTCGACATTCCCGGTATCGATTTCTACAGCATACAATGGGGCCCCCGGAGCGGGGAGTTGAAGCCGTATCTGGCGCGCGGGAATGTGTTCAGCCTGTCCGGGCAGTTGACGGATTTTGGCGAAACCGCGGCGATTATCGATCAGGTGGATCTGGTGATCAGCATCGATTCCGCCGTCACGCACCTGGCCGGCGCGCTGGGCAAGCGGGTCTGGACGATCCTGCCCTTCGGCGGGGAATGGCGCTGGCTGTTCCGGCGCGAGGATTCGCCCTGGTACCCGAATATGCGGCTGTATCGTCAGCGGATTCTCGGCGACTGGCGGCCGGTATTCCTGCGGATCGCGGGGGCGCTCCAGCAACTGGCAACGGCGGGCAAGGGGGCCGGCGATGCCGTGTCCGATACGGCTGTCGGCCAGCACGATACGGCGACGGAGCCGGGCAGCGTTTCGTCCGGCGAACCGGCTTCCTGACTATTTGTCGGTCGCCACGTAAACGCCGTTCCAGCCGATCGGCGGCGGGACTTCGCGGTACTCGTCGATCCGCTCCTGATACATGTCGTACAGGACATCCATGCCCAGATCCATGGCGCGGGCCATCTTGCGGCATTCCGTCATTTCGCTTTCCGAGATATCCCAATGCTGGCGCCGGTACTCGGAGATGAACGCCTGGTGTTTCGCCTTGATCGCGACGAATTCGGGCGAGGCCGCAAAACCGGCATCGCCGAGCAGGCAGTGGATATTGACGCCGACGGACTGGCCCTTGACCTGGATCAGGTCCAGTTCCAGCGTGGCGAAGCCGGCTTCTTCGGCGGCAACGCCCGTTTTTGGACCGAGGACGATCCTGACGCCGTAATTTTTGGACTGGCTTTCCAGCCGGGCGGCGAGATTCACGGGATCGCCCA
>JBBDQU010000046.1 GCA_040905865.1 Alphaproteobacteria bacterium | reverse complement strand
GCCAAGAAGCACGATCAAATCGTCACCCGCAAGAGCGGTCAGACCGGACGGCTACAGCGCGCGTGTTGCGCCGTCATGAACCGTACGAAGTTACATGAAGGTCTCGATGAGATGCAGACGGACCCGGAAGGGTATTTGGTCCCTAACAATACATGAATAGCAGAACGACCTTAGTTTGCCGGAACTAGGTACCGAATAAATATTATGAAAGGTGGACCGAAAGACAAATGCCGCTAAATATACTCTCGCCTGAGCAGCGACTGTCGAGCCAGCACTATTACGAAAAAATTAATCGATATATCTAACGATATGAGATAAGTATTGTCCAATAAATCTAGCTAAAACGGCCAGTAATAGGTTTCGCTGCGTCTTTTTAACTCGTCAATTAAATCAGCCTCACAAACATGAATTTGATCTACACGTTCTGGACTTGCTGCCCGTTGATCATTTTCATACGGGTCCATTGTAATTGCATCACGTAACATGCCCATGAGGCTATACACTTCTTGAACCTAGGAAGCTCGTCAGACAGGCGTGTTATTTCCATTCCTGTTAATCGACTTAATCGATGAATATCCGAACGAATAATTTCCAAATCAGATGATCCGGGTGCCTTCCGCCAATATCGAGTACTCTCCATGCAAAGTTCTCTAATTCTGTCTTCTAGAGCATTGGACCGATTACGAACTTCACTTCTTCGTGCAATGCCTTGCGATGTCACATAACTAATTATCCCGCCGATTAATCCGCCGCTTATCGCTCCCGAAATTGCTGGATCCATATTCACCTCGGACAATCGTAAGTAGGTAATTATGTAGAAAGATTCTCTTTCATCGGCTGCGCATTTCTAATATAACGAGTAATTTGATCTATATACACTGCGTCCAAACTCTTAAACTTAAGCCTCCTTAAAAGCTCGTCCGCTTTATAGCCATCTGATCGTACTAAGCCTCCAAATGCCTCTTCTAGGAAAGAAGACCCAAAGCCCTCAACGTCATTAAGATCAATTTCAACCCCTTCAGTGCCCTCAAGTGCGGGCAACAAAAAGTCTTTTCTGAACACTTCACCACTGAATGGCCCATCGGTCTCATACCGCGCGCCCGGGGTATCCGAAAAATCAGTCGATATTTTCAATTTTTTCATTACCTTACCTCCGTTGGACCTGCGGAGCTGATTTCCCATTGAATTAGAGTGCCGCCTAACGGTGCGTGCTTGTCGTCCATAGACTCACGACCGTCTGACATATATATGTATTCTCCACGCCCACTCAATATCCGTATTCGATCGTCTTGCCCAGTTTGTACGTATCCACGTATTTGAGGAAGACCATTACCGCGATTGGACAGCCCGCTGCGTGAACGCCCAACGTGTAAAGCTGCTTTTATGAGCGCTGCGTCGCTCTCAACCGGAAGGCCAAATCCGGCCAAAAATTCGCGAACTTTCTCGATGGTATGAATTCTGGGTAGCGTGAAAGGGATACCAACACCTTGATCATAAAACATAATCGTTAATTTTTCGCTATCTCCATCAAAGGCTCCACACATCCACCAACGGTTCCGTTCGATAGGAAAATCATAATCTTCACCCTCTGGATAGGCATGTTGATTAGTATTTTTCATCGCTTCTATTAGTGCGCCATATAATTCCGTGTGCCTTGCCACGACACCGACAATTTGTTCTAGGCTAAGTCTAAGCTCCTTTGCCATCGCTCCAATTGCCTGGTCAGCAGATTGGAATCGGATAAACCTTTGTCGGCCACGTGTTGACCGAGTTTCCGGTGGATTCGCAACGTCAATGAGATCGAATAAACCCATTTCATTTAGCAAGCGCCGAACTTCTTTATTCCAGAATTTTGGGCGATGTAGTCTAGGTTTTATATTCTTGGACCGCCGCCATCTATCTATTTCCGCTGCTAACACTAACGCAGCGCCTGGTCTAATAGTTCGTAATTTTGAAAAATTTATGTGAATATTTTTTCCCTGAAGCACACCAAAGTTTCGCAGTTCATTAAAAAATTGTAATGTTTCGTCGTAATTTTCCGAAAGACTTAAGAACGTAGGAACATCGATAAATATCGGCTGTGAACGATTAGAAGAAATTTTTCTCGGAAGAGGTTTAGAGTATTTCCTTAAGTATAATTTTTTCCTTTGAGAGACTCTATTTCTTTTTTCTCTTCGCCTTTGAATTATTTTTCGGTGCCTTTTTTCGTCTTCTGAAATTCTCTTCATGTCTTTTAGAGCCCGCTTTTTTACACTAAAATTCAGAATAGTTATTATTTTGTATTAATTTTCCTTGCTGCTAATCGAATAAAAATTCGGTAATACTTATCCAGCACGAAGCAGCCGCGCCGGTACAGGTTGATGTAGTTGGGCGTGGTCGTGCCGTCGCGCGGGTGGCGGATGACCTGCCGTTCGTATTCGTAGTCCGTCCGGCGAGCGGCGTCGGACGACCTGCCCGGAACATCGACGCCGATCAACTTGCACAGGTTGTCCAGAAATCGCGTGTAGTTCGACCGTTCCGTGCCTCCGGCCTCGCTCCAATAGGCGATAAACGCCTCGGCGTCCGCCATGCCCTTGCCATCCCCGCTGGTGATCCCCGTGGTACTGTAACGGTATTTGCAACCAATGGCATGGTTTTCGCGTCAGATTTCCGCCGCCGGGCATGGATTATCGGGGCAGATGCGCCGCACCCCCGATTGCCACCATCGCGCGGCGGGGATAGGCTGGTGCCCGGCATCGGCGAATGACTTCGAAGAGGAGGCAGGCAGGATGAGCGACGTGCAGGAAGCGGCGGGGCTGACCCTTCACCGGTCGGGCTGGTCGGGGCGGGACCTGACGAAGGCGGGGATCACCATGCGGTTCGGCGCGCCGCAGCTTGACGCGATCGCCGAGGTGATGGCCGGCATCCGCGCGCGGGGGCTGGCGTTTTCGCAGGTCACGAAGGCGGATTTCTCGCATCCGGCGCTGGACGGGTTCCTCGCCGATGCGCTGCATGAACTGAAAACCGGGCCGGGCGTGCTGGTGCTGGCGGGGTTTCCGGTGGCGGATTATCCGCTGGAGGAAATCGAGTGCATCTACTGGGGCGTCGGCGCCCATTGGGGCGACGCGGTGTCGCAGAGCGCGCGCGGCGACCTGATGGGCCATGTGACGGACAAAAGCGACCCGGCGCGCGGCATCCCCGGGCGCGGCTACCAGAGCGCGCGGGAACTGGTGATGCATTGCGATTCCGCCGAACTGGTCGGGCTGCTCTGCGTGCGGCAGTCGAAGAGCGGCGGCGAGAATGTGTTCGCCTCCTCGCTGCGCGTTTACGACATCATCCGGCGCGAGCATCCCGAATACCTGCCGGTGCTGGAAAGGGGCTTCCCCTATCACCGGCGCGGCGAGGAGGCCGACGGCCAGGCGCCGATCTCGCCCTATAACGTGCCGGTGTTCTCGCGGCGCGACGGCATCGTGAGCTGCCGGTATTCCACCGAGGGCATCTTCGCCGGGGTGCACGGCCTGGGCCGCGAGATGACGCCGCTGGAACGCGCCGCCCTCGATTTCTTCCAGGAGGCCGCGCTGCGCGAGGGCGAACGCTTCGATTTGCGCACCGAACCGGGCGAGGCGGTCTATGTGAACAACTACGAAATCCTGCATTCGCGCACGGCGTTCGAGGACTGGCCGGAATTCGAGCGCCGCCGCCTGCTGCTGCGGATATGGCTGCAGGGCGACCCGCCCCGGGTGATGAAGCCCGAGATGCAGGCGTTCGAGAATCGCGGCGGCCGCATGGGCATCGACCACCAGCCGGGCCGCGTGCCGGGGCTGGTGGGGTATGAGGTGATCCGGTAGGGGCGGGGGTCAGCGGCAGCGCCGAACACGATAGCGGCCCCCTCGCCCCTCATTGAGGGGCTGAAACTGCCGCAAAGCAGTTTCAGGGTCGGGATGAGGGGTGCGCTACGCTGATGGCAATGGTTTGCGTGCCAGCTGTCTACGCCCCGTTTCCCTCCTCACCCTGCCCTCTCCTCCCGGGAGGAGAGGGTCCGCTTTGAGGGGAACTCTATTTTGAGGCCTATTCCGCCGCGTGGCGCCGGGGGAGGACCCAGTCGGGGCGCGGGAAGTGGCAGGTGTAGCCGTTGGGATAGCGTTCCAGGTAGTCCTGGTGTTCCGGTTCCGCTTCCCAGAAATCGCCCACCGGTTCCACCTCGGTGACGACTTTTCCGGGCCAGATGCCGCTTTCGTTCACATCGGCGATGGTGTCCAGCGCCACCTGTTTCTGCGCCTCGTCCACGTAGTAGATCGCGGAGCGGTAGGACGGTCCCCGGTCGTTGCCCTGCCGGTTCGGCGTCGAGGGGTCGTGGATCTGGAAGAAGAATTCCAGCAGTTCGCGGTAGGATATTTTCGCCGGGTCGAAGAAAATCTCGATCCCCTCGGCATGGTTGCCGTGGTTGCGGTAGGTGGCGTTCTTCACCTCGCCGCCCGTATAGCCGACGCGGGTCCTTTCGACCCCCGGCAGCCTGCGGATCAGGTCCTGCATGCCCCAGAAGCAGCCGCCCGCCAGTACCGCGCGTTCCTGCGCCATTCCGTTTCCTCCCGATATTCGTGCGACCGGCCGCCGCTGCGGCCGCCGTGTCCTGATGCTCTATATAGTGCGTTGCGGCCGGGCGTCTATCGGTGGCCCGCCGGGGCTTCGTCCCGGTTGCGCATATGGCCGGCGAGGCCGCTCAGCGCCCGGTCGATATCCTCGCGCGGCGGCGGCGTCCGCCACGGCGACTGGATCCCGCATCACGTGCGGGATGACAGTAGCGTTGCCGGGACGGGTAGCGTCATTCTCCGGCGGTTTCCCGCGCATTCTCCGTCCGTCATCCCGCACTCGATGCGGGATCCACGGCGCAACCGCTACGCCGCAAACCCCTTCTGGATCGTCCGGATCTCGTCCAGCACCGCCTGCGGCAGCGGGCCTTTTTCGATCGCGTCATAGGCCTTTTTGAATTCGTCGAAGGTGGCGATGCCGACCTCGACCGTCGGCAGGTCCGGGTTGGAGATCACGTAGCGGATCGCCAGTTCCGGCAGGCTGGCGGCGTGGCCGGCCGCGACCAGCGGCTTGAACTTCAGCGCGCGCTGCACATCGGTCGCGTAGTCGGTCTTCGAGCCGATGGGGGCGACGGTCGGCGTGCCGAGCGGGTGGCGTTCTTCGCTGCCCGACAGGGCGCCGCCGGCCAGCACCCGCACGCCGTAGACGCCGACGCCGTGCTTTTTGCACAGGCCGAGCAGTTCCCGGTAATCCTGCGCCGGGTAGTTCGCCGGCACGGGCTCGCCCGCCGAGGGGACCAGCATGTTGTAGAACACCTGGGCGCTGTCGAATTTCCCCGATTCGACGATCCTGTGCAGATCGTCCGTCCGGCCCTTGGCGGTGAAGCCGATGAAGCGGGTCTTGCCCTCGTCGCGCAGTTTCTCGAAGGCGGGCACGACATCGTTCATCACCTGGTCGAGGGTGATATTGGCGTCGTCCTCCGGGCCGCCCGGCGTGTTGTGCAACTGGAAGATATCGACATGGTCCAGGTTCAGCCGCTTCAGGCTGGCCTCCAGCGAGGCGCGGGACGATTTCGCGGCGTCCTTCAGGTCCTCGGCGGACAGGCCGAACTTGGTGCTGACGACGATCCCTTCGCTGCTGCCGCCCAGGATGCGGCCGAGATTGGTTTCCGACGCGCCATTGCCGTAGGACGCGGCGGTGTCGAAGAAATTGACGCCGTGGTCGCGCGCCCAGGCGACGGCGTTGGCCTGGTCCTTCGGGTCGCCCCTGGTCATCAGCCCGCCGACCGCGCCGCAGCCGAAGGTCAGCAGCGATACCTCGAGGCCCGTGCGGCCGAATGTGTTCATCTTCATGTCGTGTCTCCTGGTGTTGAAATTACGTCGCCTGATCCGGCTTCGGTTCGGGTTCATATGATTCCGGGTCGGTCAGGTCGCAACCGCAGCTCCGGCATTTCGCCGGCACGTAGGGCGTCCAGTAGCCCAGATAGTTGCGCCCGACCATCTCCCGGCATTTCGGGCATTTGTGGAACGAGGCGAGGAAGCAGTTCACGATCACCAGCCCGGCGACCATGAGCGCGCTCTCGATCCAGATCGTATAGAGCAGCGCAACCCCGACCAGCGCGCTCGACGCGTTCGCCCGGTTGCGCGGGTTGAACCACATCCTGTCCCTCATGACCGGCGTCCCGGGGGAACGGCCATGCGCCCGGCGGTTATGAGGGTTCCCATCGATAGGTCTTCGCCGTGGCGCCGCCCATCAGCATGGCGCGCTCGCTGTCGGACAGCCGGTCGGTCATGCGGAAGGGTTCGACCGCCTGTTCGTAGTTGACGACCGCGAAGGCGCGGGTCCAGTCCGTGCCCCACAGGCAGCGCTCGAAGCCCCAGGCGTCGAAGATGCGGGCCAGCGGGTCCCAGATATCGTCGAACGGATAGGGCTGTTTCGACAGGGTGCAGGCGCCGCTGACCTTGATCACCGCGTTCGGGCGTCTGGCCAGCTCCAGCACCTTCGGCAGGTCCTTCCAGGGCTCGGCCGGGGCCGGCGGGGTGCGCGGCTGCAGGATCGCCATATGGTCGATGATGAAGCGGGTGTCCGGGTGCCGGTCGACGATTGCGATGCCGTTGTCGACATTGTCCCAGCACAGCATGTTGACCGGGAAATCGTGTTTCACGGCCTCGCGCGCGATACGGTCCAGCCCCGGATCGGCGGGGTCGCGCCCCGCTTCCTTCGTCATCATGATGCGGATGCCGACCGTGCCGGGGGTCTTCTTCCAGTCGGCGATGACATCGCCCACCGCCGGATCGTCCGGGTCGACCGGCTTGACCAGCGCGAACCGCCCCGGATGCGCCTTCTGCACCTCGACCGCGTAGCTGGCGTCGTACCGGTACATGGAAAAGGCGGAGATGAAGATCGCGCCGTCGACGCCGACCCTGTCCATCGCCGCCACCATTTCGTCGCCGATCACATGGTCCGGCCAGTTCGGCACCGAATGCCACGGGCGTTGCGGCGTGTTGGCCTCATAGACATGGACCTGGGAATCGATAATCGGCATCGGTCGTTTCCTTCTGGATCAAACGGATTTTCCCTATTGCAGCAGGTCGCGCCCGCCGCGTCCAGCGGAAGCCGCGATCCCGAAACCCGGTTCCGCTTATGACGGCGTCCAGCCGTAGGTTTTCGCGCAGGCCCCGCCCATCAGCATGGCGCGTTCGCTGTCGCTCAGGCGGTCGGTCGCGCGGAAGGGGTCGACGCCCTGCGCATAGGTGAGGTTGGCGAAGGCGCGGGTCCAGTCCGTGCCCCACAGGCAGCGCTCGAAGCCCCAGGCGTCGAAAATGCGCGCCAGCGGGTCCCAGATATCCGGATAGGGGTAGCCCGCCTTCGACAGGGTGCCGGCGCCGCTGACCTTGATGACCGCGTTGTCGCGTTTCGCAAGATCCAGCACCGCCGGCAGGTCCTTCCAGGGCTCCGCCGGGGCGGGCGGCTCATGCGGCTGCGCGATGGCCATGTGGTCGATGACAAAGCGCGTTTGCGGATAGGCGTCGATCAGCGCCGTGCCGTTCTCCAGATTGTCCCAGAACAGTACGTTGACGGGAAAATCGTGCCGCGCCGCCGCGCGCGCGACATTGGCGATGCCCGGGTCGCTCGCCCGGTAGCCCGATTCCTTCGGCATCATGATGCGGATGCCGACCGTGCCCGGGGTCCGCTTCCAGTCGGCGACGACCTCGTCCACCGCCGGGTCGCCGGGGTCGACCGGCTTGACGATGCCGAACCGGCCCGGATAGGCCTGCTGCACCTGGATGGCGTAGCTGGCGTCGTATCTGTACATGGCGAAGGGCGACACCAGGATCGCGCCGTCGACGCCGACCGCATCCATCGCCGCCACCATTTCGTCGGCCGTCACATGGTCGGGCCAGTTGGGGGTATTGGCCCAGGGGCGGGCGGGCGTGTCCGGCTCATAGGCGTGAACCTGGGAATCGATGATGGCCATGGCGTGAGTTTCTCCGTGCTGAACCGCTTTGCGCCATTGCAGCAGGTCGCGGCGGCGGCGTCCAGAGGAGCGCGTTCGCCGCCAGGGCGATGGCCGCGACTGCCCGCTCCGCGCCGACGTTTTTTATATGCCCGTACAGGAACCTTGCCCGGGGCCAATCGTTATCCCGTTAACCGAGACAGGCAAGCCCGTCGAAGCTGTGAGTCTCTCAAAATCAAGGGTAACAGCATGCTCGTTCGCTTTGGATTCGAGATTTCGCTACAGTGCACCATGCCGGTTCCCATGACGCTGGCCCTGTCGCCGCATTCCGGCTTCCGCGCGCGCCGCATCGGCTCCGACCGGGTACAGTCGGAGCCGCAAATCCTGGTGAACGAATATATTGACGCTTTCGGCAACCGGATGTCCCGCATCGTCGCCCCGCCGGGCATGCTCACACTGTGGTCTGATTGTGCCGTGGAAAGCGATGGCCTGCCGGATCCGGTTATTCCGGAAGCGCGGCAGCTTCCGGTGGAGCAATTGCCGCCGGAAACGCTGGTCTATCTGAGGGCGAGCCGGTATTGCGAATCCGACGCACTCGTGGGCCGGGCCTGGAATATATTCGGCAACACGCCTGAAGGCTGGCCCCGGGTGCAGGCGATCTGCGACTTCGTGCACAATCATGTGACATTCGGCTATCAGTTCGGGCGCCCCACCAAGACCGCGCAGGAGGTTTTCGTCGAAAAGTCCGGCGTGTGCCGCGATTTCGCGCATCTGTCCATCGCGCTGTGCCGGGCAATGAATATTCCCGCGCGCTATGCCAGCGGGTACCTGGGCGATATCGGCGTGCCGCCCGCCGGCGCCGGGGATTTCTGCGCCTGGTTCGAGGCGTTCCTGGACGGCGAATGGCACACCTTCGATGCACGCTACAACACACCGCGCATCGGCCGGGTACTGATGACGCGGGGGTATGACGCGGCGGATGTCGCCATGATTACCTCGTTCGGCAACTACGCCCTGACCGCGTTCCGCGTCTGGTGCGAGGAGATACCGCAGCATCTCGACGACAATTCGGTCAACTGCCTGCTGAAAATGCGGCCCGCCGCGGATATCCCGGCCATCATTCCCGCCCGCGTGGGGTAGTCGCGGAACCCCGTATTCGGAAATCCTCGCCATCCTGGCGCCTGAATCTGCTCTATCACTTTAAATTAAAAGCAAATTCACGTGATTAATCGGAATCACCCAAGTGATTCCGATTAATCACGATTTGCTTTAAAAGGACGATAAAGGCCCGGGGACGGGAGCCTGCGACGGCTCGCCGGCATGCGAAGGACAAAACCGATGACCACCGAAGACGATATCGCCTTCCTGGAGGATTTCCGCGACCGCATCATGCGCTTCCTGGTTGCGGGGGCAGCACCCTCGCAGGACCCGGTCTGGGGAACAAAGGGCATCTTCCAGATGGAGGAAGGCATGAAGGACCCCGCTTTCCGCGCGCTGCGGCAGGATATCGACCGCATGAAGGGGCGCGCCGCGACGATCGTGGAAGGGCTGGGCATCGCCTGCATTTTCCAGCATCACCCGCCCGCCGCCGCCGGCGGCCCGATCCAGAAACATCCGCTGTTCGACCTGATCACCGACAACCGCTCGCAGCACAATATCGACGGGGCCCTGTTCACCGGCAGGATCGACGAGGCCATCGGGCGGTTGCAGCACGCGGCGGCGGAACGCGCCGCCCAGGCGGTCACGGCGGCCATGCCGGTGTTGCCGGTGCGCGACCTCGACGCGGCGGCGGCGTTCTACGCGGAGACGCTGGGCTTCGCCCCCGGCGCGCGCGGCGCCGGTTTCGCCATCGTCGAACGGGGCGCGGCGAAGATCCTGCTGCGGGCCGGCGCGCGGCCGTCGCGCGGCGCGGACACGTCATGGGACGCGTTCCTGCTGACGCCCGATCCCGACGCGCTGGCGGCGGCGGTCGCGGGGGCCGCCGCGACGATGGAAACCGCAGCCGGCATGCGCGGCTTCACGGTCGCGGACCCGGATGGCAACCGGCTGTTCTTCGGCCGCCCGGCATAGGCAGCCGCGCCGCCCTTTTGCGGAATCCTGCTGCACGAGATGCGCGCGCGGCGCTATAATCGCGCAACCGGTGTGCGGGAGGGCGCATATCCGCCAACAAAACGAGGAGCAACACCCATGGATGGTTCGAGCGCGGTGGAATTGAAACAGCCGTCGATGACGGCGCAGAGCCTGTTCGACGATCAGGTCGCGGCGACGCAGACGAAAAAGCCGACCCTGTTCAGCCTGAAGGCGCAGATGCTGGAACAGGGCCGCACCGATACGGTGCTGGCGGCGACCGAGGACATGTCGGTACGGATCAAGGTCTACGCCTCGGGCGGCGAAAACGAACTGCACTCCCACCCGACCGAGGACCATGTCTTCGTGCTGCTGCAGGGCAGCGCCCGCTTCTACGGGCCGGAAGGCGAAATCCAGGACGTTTCGGCGAATGAAGGCTTCCTGATGCCCGCCGGCATGCTGTACCGCTTCCACGCGACCAGCACCGACGAATGCCTGGTCATGCTGCGCGTCGGCACGCCGAACTTCCAGAAACAGGGCGAACACGACCGCCTGGGCGCGGACGGCAAGCCGCTGGTCGGCTACTCGGCGGAAAACCGCGAACTGCCGGTGATCTTCAAGGACGGCGTGTTTTTCGGCGACTGATTACGGGCGGACCGCGCGGCGGCGATGCGATAGCGTTGCCGCGCGTTGCGGTGTTGATCTTTATGGGCGGCTATTGGATGCTGACAATGTGACTATTTTACAATTTCACCTTGCTGCAACACGTGATCAGCCCCTTTCAGGCCAAGCCTGTTTGGTCCGGCCCAAATGAGATAGTACAGCGGCGCTTTTCTTGTATTACGAATTAAGCGCGGCCTAGCGACATGTGGAAAAATTTTACGCAACCGTCCAACATAGAGATTGAGCAAACGATCTGCGACACCGCCCTGCTTTGAGATGATTTCGTTTCCAAATAAGTCTGTATCTGTCTTATATGAAGCAGCCAACCATTCATTTGTGCAAAAACACCGTGTTAGTTGATCGCTCCAATTTTCAGGAATATTGCCAGATTTGGTGATCAAACGATTTATCGCCATTGCGACAGGGAAGTTTATAATCACTTCCATTTTTCCTGTTTTAGCCAATGCTTCTAATGTTTCCCATTCGAGATGGGCACCATAGGGATCAAGAAAAGCAACTCCGCGAATATGATTTTCGCCAAGGCTTGTCGAAAGCTCCCGAATTAACGGATTGCTATCTCCGACCTCGATAGTCACGTTTTCTGCTGAAATAGCATATTCACGCAACATTTGAGCGCGACTCTCATCAAGGTCAAAAAAATAGTAGCGGTGGAACCCATCTTCGATGTTAAGTGCGCGCAAAGGCGATCCTAAAATAAACTCTTCTTGCGCCTCAGAGTCTTCGACTTCGTCTAAAAAGGGGCTGGGCGATTAGCGTGCCCGCACTGCGAAGCTTTGATACCGGAGAGCCTGCAAAAGCGTCAATATAAACCCGGGTGAAGGTTTGTTTTTTTAGTGCCGTGGTATAGAAACGTAAGTAGTCCTCAAGAGCTTTAAGTTTTTCAGCTGCCCACGGTCCGACAGTGTTTTCTCTGTGAGGCCTTTTCATACCAATTCAGCTAATATCCGTTTTGGTACTATTTTAGTCGGAAACCCGTTCCATTCCTCGCCTTCGAGAAGGCGGCCACCGGATTTCGGGCGCGCGCCACCCCATTGTTTGAAAAAGAAGGCGACGTCAAATTCTTCACATTTATCCCGTAATTCCGTGGCCCATTCCGGAGCCATCGGCCTTGCCTTGGGTCCGCTTTCTCCGCCGACGATAGCCCATGCGATGCCGGAGAGATCGACCGTTCCGATCGAACCGAGCAGGGGTTCAAAGGAAATGAAGCGTGCTTCTGAATTGATCTGACGCAGATGATCGATGCGCCCTTTGTGGGCGGCGTCTTCGACTGAAACGCCAAGCCAGATGTGTTTTGGAACTTCGTTACCCCGATATCGGTCGCGGATGTAATTACGCATGAGAGAACTGCGTTTGGTCAAAACCTGAAATACATGCCAGTCCGCAAGCTCCATTGCCGCAAAAACCTGGTCGATGTACTGGCGGTCCACGTTCTTGTGGAACAGGTCGCTCATCGAGTTGACGAAGATCATGCGCGGCTTTTTCCACTGCGACGGCTGCTGCAATCGCGAAGGCCATAAGCGAAGATCGAATCCCTGTTCATAAGGATGCCCCGGGATGCCGCGCCACCGTTCCGCGAACCTTTGCGCATAGCAGTTGTCGCAGCCGGGCCCGATTTTCGTGCAGCCGGTCACGGGGTTCCAGGTTGCGTCGGTCCACTCGATTTCGGATATCTGTCCCATTTCTAAACCTTGTTTTCGATATTATCGATACACCAAAAAGTAGATGCGTACAAATAGAGAACATGCGGAATTGATAATAAATATTTGAACGTAATTCAAGCACGCCGCGCGATCCTCACCCGAAGCGGTGCACGCCGGTGGAGTGCCGGGCGATATAGTCCCAGTCATAGACCACTCCGAGCCCCGGTCCGGTCGGCACGGGGAAGCATCCCCTGCCGTCGGAATCCTCCAGCTGGTCGGAATAGCCGCAGCGATGGACCGGCGGGGCCGGGTTGCGGATTTTCGGGCCGACCAGCGCCAGCTCGTAGTAATTCGTGTTGCGGATCGCCGACATGCAGGCCCGGTGCGCCGGGCCCGGCGCGTGGATTTCCAGGTCGAGCCCGAAGGATTCCGCCAGGTGGGCGATCTTCATTGTGCCGGTGATGCCGAGGTCCAGGTCCGGGTCGGCGCGGACGAAATCGGTGGCTTCCGCCGCGATCCAGTCGGCCTTGGCCTCCACCCCGCGCACATGTTCGCCGATCAGCAGCGGGGTTCTGATCATCTGGCGCAGCTTGCGGTGGGCGTGCTGCGAGGTGCCGGCGTCGCGCATCGGGTCCTCGTACCAGAAGAAACCGGCATCGTCGCAGGCGCGGCCCACATACAGCGCGTCGGCGAAGGTGCGCAGCTCGCAGGCCGGGTCGATCATCAGGTCCATGCGGTCGCCGACCTGCCGGGCGACATGCAGCAGGTTGGCCGCTTCCTCGCGCGCGTCGCCGTCGTTCCAGCCGTGGATCTTGAAGGCGCGATAACCGAGGCCGCAGCAGCGCTCGGCGAAATCGGCGAAGGCCTCCGGACAGTCCAGCCCGCCCGCGCGGTCGGCATGATTGGTGCTGGGATAGGTCGGCAGGCTGGTGCGGTAGCCGCCGAGCAGTCTGCTGACCGAGGCGTTCAGCGCCTTGCCGGCAAGGTCCCACAGGCCGATATCCAGCGCCCCGACGCCCAGGAAACCGTGCTGGCGCAAGGCGCGCTTCATGTCGTCGTAGAGTTCCTCGCGCCGGAACGGGTCGCGGCCGATCAGCAGCGGCGCGACCGCCAGCACCTGCGCCAGGATCGCCTTTTTGCCGCCATGCACCGGGCAGTACTCGCCGGCCAGCCCGTCATCGGTCAGGATGCGCAGGCCGAAACTGCCGATAGTGAGCCTGGCGCCGGGCTGGTAGGCGCGGTCGCCCGCCATGTTTTCCACGTCGAAGGTGTATTCGTGAATCTCGACCCGCTCGATCCTGGTCATCGCATCCTCCCCGGCCGGTTTCCCCCTGTATTGGATCACGCGCCGCGGCGCGCGGCAAATCCGCCGTCCCGGCGTGCGGCCGATCATCATCCCCACCTCCTCGCACACCGCTGACACAAAATCTCATACATCACCCGCGCGCCGCCGCGCTTGACGCCGCCGCCGCCCGCACCCATCCTGCCCGCCTGTTCAAAATCAGGAGAGACCGGCATGGCGCAGCCTATTCCCTATGTGCGGGACATCGAGTTCGAATACGGCAGGATCGAGACGATGACGCCGATGATCCGCCGCGTGATCTGCAACAATCCCGGTCCCTTCACCTTCAAGGGGACCGGCACCTATATCGTCGGGCATGGCAATGTCGCGGTGGTCGATCCGGGGCCGCTGGACGACGATCATATCGCCGCCCTGCTGGCCGCGCTGGACGGCGAGACCGTCACCCACCAGATCATCACCCATACCCACCGCGACCATTCCCCGGCGGCGGCGCCGATGAAGGTGGCGACCGCCGCGCCGACCTATGGCTACGGCCCGCATCACGGCAACCAGCGCGCGCCGAAGGTGGAGGAGGGCGGCGACTGGGATTTCCGCCCCGATCACGTGGTGCAGGACGGCGACATCATCGAAGGCAATGGCTGGACGCTGGAGGCGGTGCATACGCCGGGCCATACGTCGAACCACCTGTGCTTCGCGCTGAAGGAGGAAAACGCCCTGTTTTCCGGCGACCACGTGATGGGCTGGTCGACCTCGGTGATCTCTCCGCCCGATGGCGACATGGCGCATTACCTGCACTCGCTGCGCAAGCTGCTGGACCGCGACGACGCGATCTTCTGGCCGACGCACGGCGCGCCGGTCCGGGACCCGAAACCCTTCGTGCGCGCGTTCCTGGCGCATCGCCAGGAACGCGAGGACGCGATCCGCAAATGCATCGCCGACGGCCACCGCACCATCGCGGCGATGGTGCCGGTCATCTACAAGGATGTCGACCAGCGGCTGTACCGCGCGGCGGGCCGCTCCGTGCTGGCGCACCTGATCCAGATGCAGGACGAGGAGCGGGTGCGCTGCGACGGGCCGGCGGATATCGATTCCGTGTATGAGCTGGTCGGATAGCGCGGCGGCCGCGCGGGCGACGCCCCCGCGGCGGCGCCGGCGGATGTGACGCGAAGGCGAACCCGTGACGAATCCCGTGCCGGCCAGCGTGCCGAGGATGCATTTGCAGCTTCTGCTGGGTCGGACGCTGGTCGCGACGTCCTTCACGGTCGGCGCCGCGATAACCCACGGGCTCGAACCCGAACGGCTGACCCTGCTGCGCTTTGTCCTGGCGACACTGCTGTTCGCGCCCTATGTGGTCTGGCGGCACGGCATGGCGATCCCCCCGGCGCGGCAGTTCGCCGGCTATGCGGCGATCAGCGCCTGCATCGTCACCTTCTTCTGGTGCATGTTCGAGGCGCTGCGCCTGACCTCGGCGCTCAATACGGCCGCGCTGTTCACGCTCCTGCCCTGTATTTCAGCCCTGTACGCGGCGGTGCTCGTGCGCGAGCGGCTCGGCCGCAACCGCCTCACGGCGCTGGTCATCGGCGCGGCGGGGGCGCTCTGGGTCATCTTCCGGGGCGATGTGCAGCTTCTGATGGCGCTGGCCTTCAACCGGGGCGACCTGATCTTCCTCGGCGGGCTGTGCGCGATGGGGCTGTACACGCCGCTGGTGCGCCGCTTCAGCCGCAACGAACCGGCGGCGGTGATGTCCTTCTGGGTGCTGGCGACGGGCGCCGGCTGGCTGCTGCTGGTGAACAACCGCGCGGTGTTCGAAACCGACTGGGCCGCGGTCGCGCCGCATGTCCTGGCCGGCATCGCCTATCTGGCGGTGTTTCCGACCATCATCTCCTTCTTCATCGTGCAGCACGCGACCCTGCATTTCGGTCCGACCCGGGTGATGGCCTACGGCTACCTGACCCCGGCGCTGGTCGTGGCGATCGAATGGGCGACCGGCAAGGGCCTGCCCGACCCGATCATCCTGCCGGGGATCGCGATCATCGTGGCGGCGATGTTCGTTATCCAGGCGGGCGAGAAACGGGCGTGAGGGGGTGGTGGGGCGACTGCCGTCGGGCGCACGGTTCCGGTCACGCATCGCGACGATCCGTCCTCCGCGTTCCGCCGTTGGCCTCCGCGCCCGCCGTCGCGTAGGATGGCGCGGCGGGGATGGGGCCTTGCTGGCCCGGCCCGCGCATTGCAATTTCTCCGACCGTCAGGCAGGCACCATGAATTCACCAGCAGATCCCGGAACCGGCGCAGGGGAAAGCGCCGCCGCCGCTCGCGCGGCGCCGAAGGCGATCCATCTGGCGGATTACCAGCCGCCGGCCTACGGGATCGACAGCGTCGACCTGCATTTCGATCTCGACCCCGCGCGGACAATCGTGTGGACGCGGCTGCAGATGCGGCGGGAGGCCGATATCGCGGGGCCGCTGGTGCTGGACGGGCAGGGGCTCGAACTGCTGGTGATCCGCATCGACGGCCGGGAACTTTCGGCGGCGGATTATTCTGTCGGTCCCGATACGCTGACCATCCACAACCCGCCCGCCGCATTCGTGCTGGAAACCGAAGTGGCCATCGCGCCGGCGGCGAACACCGCGCTGGAGGGGCTGTATGTCTCCGGCGGCAATTTCGTCACGCAATGCGAGGCCGAGGGCTTCCGCAGGATTACGTATTTCCTCGACCGGCCGGATGTGCTGACCGTCTTCACCGTCGGGATGACGGCGGACAAGGCGCGTTACCCGGTGCTGCTGTCGAACGGCAATCCGCTGGACGAAAGCGAGGAGCCCGATGGCCGCCACAGCGCCACCTGGCACGACCCGCACCCCAAGCCGTCCTACCTGTTCGCGCTGGTCGCGGGCAACCTCGTCTGCGTCGAGGACAGCTTCACCACCGCCTCGGGCCGGGATGTGGCGCTGCGCATCTATGTGGAGCCGGGCAACGAGGCGAGCTGCGGCTTCGCCATGGAATCGCTGAAGAAATCGATGCGGTGGGACGAGGCGCGTTTCGGGCTGGAATACGATCTCGACATCTTCATGATCGTCGCGGTCAGCGATTTCAACATGGGGGCGATGGAGAACAAGGGGCTGAACCTCTTCAATGCGAAATACGTGCTGGCCCGGCCGGATACCGCGACGGATGCGGATTACGCCAGCATCGAGGCGATCATCGCCCATGAATACCTGCACAACTGGACCGGCAACCGGGTGACCTGC
This sequence comes from Alphaproteobacteria bacterium, assembly GCA_040905865.1. Lineage (NCBI taxonomy): Bacteria > Pseudomonadati > Pseudomonadota > Alphaproteobacteria > Alphaproteobacteria bacterium. Next base: position 91,569 of record JBBDQU010000046.1, on the reverse strand, counting down.
CGCGACTGGTTCCAGCTCAGCCTCAAGGAAGGGCTGACCGTGTTCCGCGACCAGGAATTCTCGTCCGACATGCGCTCGCGCGGGGTGCAGCGGATCGGCGATGTGCGGACCCTGCGGGCGCGCCAGTTCCCGGAGGATGCGGGGCCGCTGGCGCATCCGGTGCAGCCGAAATCCTACATCGAGATCAATAATTTCTACACCGCGACCGTGTATGAAAAAGGGGCCGAGATCGTCCGCATGATCTACACGCTGATCGGGCGCGAGGCCTTTGCGAAGGGCATGACCCTGTATATCGACCGCCATGACGGCACGGCGGCGACGGTGGAGGATTTCGTCGCCGCGATGGAGGATGCGGGCGGCCGCGACCTCGGCCAGTTCCGCCGCTGGTACGACCAGGCGGGCACGCCGCGCCTGAAGGTGGACGGCGTCTATGACGCGGCTGCGAAGACCTATGACCTGACCGTGACCCAGTCCTGCCCGCCGACGCCGGGGCAGAAGGACAAGCCGCCGCTGCTGGTGCCCATCGCGCTTGGCCTGCTGGACGGGCGGGGGCGGGACATGCCGCTGCGGCTGCATGGCGCGGCGGCGGGGCATCTGGAAACGACCTGCGTGCTGGCGCTGGCGAACAAGACCCAGACATTCCGGTTCGTCGATGTGCCCGAGGCGCCGACGCCGTCGCTGCTGCGCGGGTTTTCCGCGCCGGTGATCCTCGATCCGCCGATGTCCGAAGCGGACAGCACCCTCCTGATGGCGCATGATTCCGACCCGTTCTCGCGCTGGGAGGCGGGGCAGCAGCGCGCGGTCGCCGTATCGCTGGACATGGTCCGCGCCATCCAGCGCGGGGAGGACCCGGAACCGCCGCAATCCTTCATCGCCGCGATGGAGAATATCCTGACCGGCGGGGTCGGGGACAAGGCGCTGCTGGCGCAGATGCTGGAACTGCCGGGCGAGGAATACCTGGGCAACCAGCTGGATATCGTCGATGTGGACGCGGTCCACGCGGCGCGGCGCAGGCTGCGGCGCGTGCTGGCGGAGCGGCTGAAACAGCCGCTGCTCGATACCTATCACGGCAATGCCGGCAACCGGCCCTACGCGCCCGACGCGGCGGCGGCGGGACAGCGGCGGCTGCGCAACGCGGCGCTGTCCTTCCTGGCGCTGCTCGACGATCCGGACATGACCGCGCTGTGCGCCGCGCAATACCGCCTGGCGGATAACATGACCGACCGGATCGCGGCGCTGAATATCCTGTCCGGGCTGGCGGTTCCCGCGCGTGACGCGGCGCTGGCCGATTTCTACGAAACCTGGAAGGCCGACCCCATCGTGATCGACAAATGGCTGTCGATCCAGGCGACATCCTCCCTGCCGGGCACGCTGGAGGCGGTGGTCGCCCTGCTGGACCATCCGGCGTTTTCGCTCCGCAACCCGAACCGGGTCCGGGCGCTGATCGGCGCGTTCTGCAACAGCAACCAGCTGCGCTTCCACGCGGCGGATGGCGGCGGCTACCGCTTCCTGGCCGACCAGGTGCTGGCGCTGGACCGGCTGAACCCGCAGATCGCGGCGCGGCTGCTGGGGCCGCTGGGCCCGTGGCGGCGTTTTGGCGAGCCGCGCCGGTCGCTGATGAAGGCGCAGCTGGAACGGATCCTGGCGACCGGGGACGGCCTGTCGCCGGACGTCTACGAAATCGCGACGAAAAGCCTCGGGGACTGACATCATCACGCAAGTGTCAGTGTCGCATAGTCGGGGAAGCAGGTAACAACACGGCCATGGAAACGATTTCAGTCGATATCTGCGTCATCGGCGCCGGGTCAGGCGGGTTGAGCGTCGCCGCCGGGGCGTCCCAGATGGGCGCCAGCGTCGCGCTGGTCGAGCGCGGCAAGATGGGCGGCGACTGCCTGAATTACGGCTGTGTGCCGTCCAAGGCGCTGATCGCCGCCGCGCATACGGCGCACGGGATGCGGCACGGCGACCGGTTTGGCGTGAAGTCCGTCACGCCGGAGGTCGACTACGCGGCGCTGCGCGCGCATATCCGGGGCGTGATCGCGGCCATCGAACCCAATGACTCGGTGGAACGCTTCACCGGGCTCGGCGTCAATGTGATCCAGGCGGAAGGGCGTTTCGTCGCGCCGGATGCGCTGGAAGCCGGCGGCAGGCGCATCCGGGCGAATCGCTTCGTTATCGCCACCGGGTCCTCGGCCATGGTGCCGCCGCTCCCCGGGCTGGAGTCCGTGCCCTACCTGACCAACGAGACGGTGTTCGAACTCGATTCCCGGCCGGATCACCTGATCGTCATCGGCGGCGGCCCCATCGGCGCGGAACTGGCGCAGGCGCATCGCCGCCTCGGCGCGCGCGTGACCGTGCTGGAAATGTTCGATTTCCTGGGCAAGGACGATCCGGAACTGACCGAAGTCGTGCGCCGGCAGTTCGTCGCGGACGGGGTGGATATCCGCGCGCGGACGGTGGTGAAATCCGTCGCGGCGGCGGCGGATGGCGGGATCGACGTGCATGTCGTGAAGGACGGCCGGCCCGAGGTCGTGACCGGTTCGCATCTGCTGGTCGCGGCGGGGCGGCAGGCGAATACCGCCGGGCTGAACCTGGAGGCCGCCGGCGTCGATTATGACCGCAAGGGCATCAATGTGGACGCGCGGCTGCGGACATCGAACAGGAAGATTTTCGCCATCGGCGACGTGGTCGGCCCGTACCAGTTCACCCATATGGCCGGTTACCATGCCGGGATCGTCATCCGGAACATCCTGTTCAAACTGCCGGCGAAGGTCGATTACCGCGCCGTGCCCTGGGTCACCTACACGGACCCGGAACTGGCCCATGTGGGCATGACCGAGGCGCAGGCGAAGGAAAGCAAGGTCAGCGGCATGAATATCCTGCGCTGGCCCTTCCACGAAAACGACCGGGCGCAGGCGGAGCGCGAAACCCACGGCATGATCAAGATCGTGCTGGACAGGAAAGGCCGGGTGCTGGGCGCGACCATCGCCGGATCGCGCGCCGGCGAACTGATCCTGCCCTGGGTGCTGGCGGTCGCCGGCAAACAGAAAATTGGCGCGATGGCGGGCGTCATCGTCCCCTATCCGACCCTGAGCGAGGTTGGCAAGCGCGCCGCCGGCAGCTATTACACGCCGAAACTGTTCAGCGAGAGGATGAAGAAGATCGTCCGCTTCTTATTAAAATTCTAAACCGAACTGTCTTCGGTCATCCGCGCCTTGCGGGCGCTTTCGACCAGTTCCGCCGGTACGCGTACATTGATCGACATGGCGATGAAGGACAGGCTCTTGCCGTGCCCGTCCAGGTTCAGGCTGCCGTTCACGCCGCCCTGCAGCACATTGTCGAGCACGAAATTGAACGCGCCCAGCTCCGGCAGGTCGTAGCGCACCACCTTGCCGACGTCGCGATGGGCGAAGGCGTCGCGCATTTTCGCCGCCGTCAACTGGTCGGCGATAAAGGCGAAAGCGGCGGTTTCATAGGGAATTATGCTGATATTGGCCCGGTCGCCCTTGTCACCGGTGCGGCCATGGGCGATTTCGCGCAGCGGCACGTCGATCATGTTGGTTTCGCTACTCATCGGCCGGTACCAGCCGGAATTTGGGTTGCACCGATTCCCGGGGGACGAGGCAGGAAGCGGTTTTGATCCGGGGCGTCACATGGCGCCTTACCCCGCCGCCGCCGGCCGGGCCCGCGCAGTACAGGGTTTCCACCTCGCGCGCCGCCATGGCGGCTGTCGATTCGTCGTCCGTATTCACGGCGACGCGTACGCGTACATCCTCCCATTCGGTATCCCACATGCCCCTTGCCCGTTCGCCGCTGTCGCCGTCGAAAATGCTGATCAGCCCGATCACGTCCGTGCGGATATCGATGCCGGGGAACAGGGTTTCGATGCGCCGCCGGGCGATGGCCGCCGCAAGCCGCGCCCGCGCCGCCGCACCGGGCCCGGCATAGGAGATTTCGCCCTCGCCGAGCCAGCCGCCGGCATAGCTGATCGTGACCTTCAGGGTTTCCGGCGCGGCGCGGCCCCTGGCGCCGGTCACCTGCACCCGATCCGGTCCCACATCCATGATCCGCACCGAGGTCAGGTCGAGCGTCACATCCGGCGTCAGGTAGCTCGCCGGGTCGTGGATCTCGTACAGGATCTGTTCCTTCACCGTCCGCGTGTCGACCCGCCCGCCGGTGCCGGCCGGCTTGGTCACCACCAGGTCGCCGTCGGACGACACCTCGACAATGGGGTAGCCGATGCTCGCCATGCCCGCGACATCCTTGTAGCCGGGATCGGCGAAATAGCCCCCGGTGACCTGCGCGCCGCATTCCAGCAGGTGCCCGGTCAGCACGCCCGCCGCCATCCGGTCCCAGTCATCCGCCGGCCAGCCGAAATGATGGATCAGCGGCGCCAGCGCCAGCGCGGAATCGGTCACGCGCCCGGTGACGACCACATCGGCGCCCAGCGCCAGCGCGTCGGCAATCGGCTGCGCGCCCAGATAGACATTGGCGGCGACGATATCGTCGCGCCGCACATCGAACAGCGCTTCCTCCTCCCAGGCCTGGACCTGCATGGACCGCAGCCCCTCGCGGACATCGTCGCCCTCGACCACCGCGACCCTGATCCCCTCGATCCCGAGGTCCCGGGCCAGCCGGTGGATCGCCCGTGCGGCCCCCAGCGGATTGGCCGCGCCGAAATTACCCAGAACCGGAATGCCGTGGGCCACGCAATCCTTCAGGACAGGACGCAGGAAGCCTTCGAGGTCGGGCGTATAGCCCTTTTCCGGATCGGCCAGCTTCGCCCGCTGCGCGAAGGCAAGCGTGCGCTCCGCCAGCGTTTCGAAAAACAGCGCCGAGGGCGCGCCCGATGCGATCAGCGCGGCCACGACGGGCGCGGCGGAATCGAGCCGGTCGGTGGAGAATCCGGCGGCGTTGCCGACATGGAAAACCTGTTTTGTCATGAAGCGGTCCCGTTGCGATTGCCGGCCCATGTTCCGCAAATACGCGGTGGTGTCAATTCCGGCCGTCGAGGCGCGCGATAAGGATCGCGAGCCCGGCCCCGAGTAGAGCCTGCCGTATCAACACGGGTTACTTCGCCCGGTATTCCTCGGGCAGGAACATCATGGAGTCCTGGTCTTCCGCCACGGACATATGGCATTCATGACACACATTCATGGCGGTCGCGTTCTTGCCGTTGGTGACGCCCGCGACCGCGCCGGTCGGCATGACCATGGAATATTTCCAGTCGCCTGATTCCTCCTTGAAGCCGGTGGGCATCTTTTCCATCAGGAACAGCGGGCCGATGCCGATGCGGCCCTTGCCGTCGACGGTGAAGCTGTCCTTGGCGAGAATCGAACCTACCGGCATGACGCCGGCATTCTCGAATGCGCCATAGGCCTTCGCGGTTGCGTTGGCGTAATTCTGCACGAAACGGTTGCCATGGGTGCCGGAGGTATAGGCGACGCGGCTGTAGCGGCGCCAGTTGGCATAGTTCTTCGCCGTGTCGGCGCCGGATTTCGAATAGGCCGCCCGCAGTTCTCGAATGACGCAGTCATAGGCGCTGGCCGCTTCCGCATCGGTGAGCTCCACCGGATCCGCCGCCGCGCAGGGGCTGCACGGGTTCGCCGCGCAAGGATTCCTTGCAGCACAGGGGTTGCAGGCTTTTGCGCCGCACGGATTCTTCGCGGCGCAAGGATTGGTGGCTTTCGCCGCGCAGGGGTTACGGGCCGCGCACGGATTGCATGCCTTTGCCGCGCAGGGATTCCTTGCCGCGCAGGGATTACACGCTTTGGCGGCGCAGGGATTTTTTGCCGCGCAGGGATTTTTCGCGGCGCAAGGGTTGCAGGCAGCGGCGCTGGCCAGGCGGGGTACGACGCATTGGGCGCTATAGGCCTGGTTCCCCGCGCCACAAGGGTTGCAGGGGTTAGCCGCACAGGGGTTTGCGGCGCAGGGGTTGCAACCTTTCGCGGCGCAGGGGTTCTTTGCGGCGCATGGATTACCCGCCTTCTTCGCGGCGCAGGGGTTTTTCGCGGCGCAGGGATTGCAGCCCCGGCTGGCGGCCTTTGCGCTGCCGATGGCCGTGTTCGGCGCGGCGGCGATCGTCGCAACGCCCAGCCCGACCAGGATCGCGACCGGAATTACGGTTGAAGACAACAGTTTTGCATTGAACGGTTTCATGATTGTAAGCCTCCCTCCACGCCTTGCGGCGTCATTGATCTGAAAATCCGATAACCTTGGCACGAGCCTATCGCTTCCGGCGGCGGCGCGAACTTCAAACATCCTCACGCCTGAGTGAGAATTGCGTGCGCGCGGATTGATGGTGGTGGCGGCGCGTCAGGCATGTCATCGTCCGTTTCCGAAACGGGGAGGAAGCCTTTCATGAAGATTATCGACGTCGCCACCCATGTGCTCGAAGCGCCGCTGACGGCGCCGTTCCGCTGGTCCTTCAACCGCGCGGATATCCGTCAGACCGTGCTGGTCGAGATCACGACCGATACCGGGCTGACCGGCTGGGGCGAATGCTTCGGGCCGTCGCGCCCCATCGCCGCCATCATCCGGTCGTTCCGGCCGCTGCTGGTGGGCGCGGATGCGCTGGCCACGGAACTGATCTGGCAGACGCTGTATGACCGCTGCCGCGACCAGGGGCAGAAGGGCATGCCGATCTGCGCCATCAGCGGCATCGACATCGCGCTGTGGGACATCAAGGGCAGGCATTTCAACGCGCCGGTACACCGGCTCATGGGCGGGCCGCTGCGCACCGAGGTCGAGGCCTATGCGACCGGCATGTATCGCCGCGACGAGGGCGATCCGCTGGAATACCTGGTGGAAGAGGCGTTGGGCTACGTCGCCGAAGGGTTCAAGGGGGTGAAGTTGAAGATCGGCTTCGACGTGGAAGGCGACGTCGCCATCGCCCGCGCGGTGCGCCAGGCGGTCGGCCCCGATATCAGGCTGATGATGGACGCCAATCACGGCTATGACGTGATCGACGCGATCCGCATGGGGCGGATGGTGGAAGACCTCGATATCCGCTGGTTCGAGGAACCGGTGGTGCCGGAGGACCTTGCCGGCTACCGGGAGATCAGGGCGGCGCTGAAAATCCCGCTGTCGGGCGGCGAGTGCGATTACACCCGCTACGGCTTCCGCGACATCCTCGCGACCCGCTCGATGGATATCGTCCAGCCGGATACCTGCGCGGCCGGCGGGCTATCCGAATGCAAGAAGATCGCCGACATGGCCGTCGCCCACGGCATCCGCTACATCCCGCATGTCTGGGGCACGGGAATCGGGCTGTCGGCGGCGATGCAACTGCTCGCCGTGCTGCCGCACAACCCGCCGGGCTGGAACCCGACCGAGCCGCTGCTGGAATTCGACCGCAGCGAACATCCCTTCCGCCAGGCGGTGCTGAAACAGCCGCTGGAGCATGTGAACGGAGTCGTGAAGGTGCCGACCGGCCCGGGGCTGGGCATCGAGATCGACCGCGACGGTATCCGCCGGTTCGAGGTGGACTGAACCCCGTCAGTGATCCGCGAGCAGGGCGCCGAACCCGTCGATCCGGTCGGTCACGCCGATGGTCCGCATGGCGTGCCTGGCGCCCAGCAGGTTGCTGGTGACGACCGGGCGGTCCAGTTCCGCCTCCAGCGTGCCGATGACCTCCGCCGTCCGCACGGCGGCGCAGCTCAGGGGCATTCGTGTCGGTTGCCGCATGGCGGGTCACCCTCGAACTTTCGTGGCCGCCATCTTACGGGAATTGCCGCAAAGCGCCGGCGGGACCGGCTGCGGGATGCCCTCGCGGTCCCGCCGGCGCTGTCGCTCAGTCGAGCCCGGTCTGGATGGGGATCTTTTTCTCCGCCCTGGCCGCGGGGCCGGATTTCGGCAGGCTCAGCTTCAGCACGCCATTGGTGAAATCGGCCTCGATCCGGTCGGTATCGACGTCACCGGGCAGGCGGAAGGAACGCTGGAAGGCGCCATAGCTGCGCTCGGAGAAGTAATAGGTCCTGGTTTTCTCCTCGTGCCGCGCCTTCTTCTCGCCCCTGATGGTGAGGACGTGGTCGTTCAGCGAAACGTCGATATCGTCCGCCGAAACGCCCGGAAGCTCCATGTTGATTTCATAGTGATCCGCACCGTTTGCGGCGTCGGCGCTCGGCGCGAAGAAGCTGGCGACGCTGGCTGCCGCAGTGCGGAACGGTTCGAAAAGATGCGGCCAGTGCGACTGGCTGGTATCGACCGGTACCTTTCGTGTGCTGCTTTCGACCATGAAAATTCCCCTTTGCTGTGGTTAAGGAATGCTGATTGAAATATTGGGGCGATACGGTCCGTCAATGCATTGACCTGAATCAATAATACCGCATTGCACAATAATTGTGCAATGCGGTAGATATCGAAAATCCAACTCAACGTATTGATAAAAAATGAACTTTGGAAAATATATGCAGATTTACTGCACAAAGGGGTGGCGTTTTTGTGACATATTGCTTAAAAACGGGTTATCAACACTGACGTTTCGGACCGGGTGCGATTTTTCAGCCTGCCGGGTTCTCATCGGTCTGGGGGGGCAAAATGGCGGATCAGGTTCGCGTTTCACATATCCTTTTGATGTACGAGGGATCGGAACGTTCGACCGCGACGCGGTCTAAAGAGGATGCGCTGGCGCAGATTGGCGAAATCAGGGAAAAGCTCGTTCAGGGCGAGGATTTCGCGGCGCTGGCATCGAAGCATTCGGATTGCCCGTCTGGCAGGGACGGCGGGGATCTGGGCTCTTTTCCGCGTGGCGCGATGGTGCCGGAGTTCGACGCTGTTGCGTTCGCGCTCGATGTCGGCGCCGATAGCGATGTCGTGACGACAGCGTTCGGTTATCACCTGATTCGGCGCACCAGCTGAAGCCAGGTCGGGAGGAAAAACTTAGCCACAGGTAGGGAGTTGGGACGGCGTATCGTATCGGGTGACGGTATAGTGTCCCAAAAATAAAATATGAGCGATGTAGCAGAACCGACCAAAGAAGACGAAGAACAGGCGACGTCCCAGCGGACGCGCAAATGTCTTTTCTGCAGTCAGACATTTCCCAGCGAATGGGCCGGCGAACGGGTTTGTAAAAAATGCAAGGCCACGGCGGCCTGGCGGCAGGGATAAGACGCGGCGCGACTACGCGTCCGGCTTTCTCTTCAGCGGCTTCAGGTCGAGGGGGTGCGTGATCCGGTTCGGCCAATGCGCCGAATGCGGCGTGCGACGCATTTTCAAGTCCGGACTGCCCGTGTTGCCGTGATGGGCGGTTGACCTGCCCGGCCCGCGGTATAAATTGCCGCGGGAAATGCCGGCATGACGACGCTGGCCTGACGGGAGGCGGGGTATGCTGTCGAGCGCGTTGCAGGCGAAGCTGGCGAAGTACTGTTTTCTGGTCGCGGACAACCGCGAGCTTTTGTCCCTGATTGTGCCCTATCTGCAGGATATGGGGGTCAGGAAGATCCTGCGGGCGACCGACGGTCGCGCGGCGATCGACATGCTGAACAATCCCCAATATCACGTCGACATGATAATTTGCGACTGGGAACTGCCGAATATCAGCGGCCTGGATATGCTCAAATTCGTCCGGGAGAAATTCGGGCCGACGCCGTTCCTGATGCTGTCCGTCCATGTCACCCGCGAGGCGATCTCGGCGGCCGCCGAACACGGCGTCAACGGATACCTGGCCAAGCCGTTCACGGTGCAGTTGCTGGAAAAACGCGTCGTGGCGCTGTTGCGGGCCCTGCCGAAGGAAGATAACCCGGATCTCCTGTCCGGAACCGTCGCAACACAGGCATCCGTCGAAGACGGAGACGATTCCTGGGTGATCTGACGATTCACCGCGCCGCCCGCTGCCGCAATACGGGCGGATGACCGGGTCGATTCCTTGCCCATTTTTTTCGGCGAAGGGGTATAAGTTCACCAATACTTAATGAAATAGGGTTAATGAGATTTCGACCGGTTCGGGAGGATGACCATGGCACTGCGGATGGATGGCGTAAAGGACGAGGCGATTGAGCGGATTGTCGATACTGTCCGCAGCAAGATGGCGGGCAACAAGGCGACAACGGCGGAAGCCTTCGTGCGGCGGTTTTATGAAGACGTCGCCACGGACGACCTCATCAATGAAGAGAGCGAGGACCTGTACGGCGCCGCGCTGTCGCTATGGAGCATGGCGGCGACCCGGCAACCCGGCGAAACGAAGCTACGGGTCTATAATCCCCGCTTCGACCAGCATGGCTGGCACTCCACCCATACCGTCATCGAAATCGTCAATGACGATATGCCGTTTCTGGTCGATTCGGTCACGTCCCATCTCAACCAGTACAACACCGCCATCCATCAACTCATTCATCCGGTCATGGCGACGGAGCGCGACAGGACCGGCGCCGTCCAGACTCTTTGCGCCGTCGGCAAGGCGGACAAGGATGCGATCCGCGAATCCTTTATCCATGTCCAGATCGACGCGCAGCCGACCCCGGCGGCGCTGAAGGCGCTGGAAGGCCAGTTGCGTCTGGTGCTGGGCAATGTCCGCGCCGCGGTGGAAGACTGGCAGGCGATGCGCCATAACATTCACGCGGAAATGAACCGGCTGAAGACCGCCCCGCCGCAACTGGAAAAGGCCGAAATCGATGAAGCGGTCGCCTTCCTCGAATGGCTGTACGACGATCACTACACCTTCCTGGGCTACCGCCGGCTGGACTTCATCGGGACGGGCAAGCGCGCGCGAATGGCCGTGGTGCCCGGATCGGGGCTCGGCATCCTGCGCGATCCGGAAGTGCAGGTTTTCGAAGGGCTGCGCAATCTCGGCGCACAGTCGCAGGCGGTGCAGGATTTCGTGCGTCGGCCGGAACTGCTGGTCATTTCGAAAACGACCGAGCGGGCGACCGTGCATCGCAGCGTTCATATGGACACGGTCGCGATCAAGCTGTTCGACGATTCGGGCAATGTCATCGGGGAGCATCTGTTCGCCGGGCTACTGACCTCGGTCGCCTACAGCCAGTCGCCGATGCAGATACCGATGCTGCGGGACAAGGTGACGACTGTTGTCCGCAATTCGGGGTTCGACCTCAACGGGCATAACGGCAAGGCGCTGCTTCACGTGCTGGAAGACTATCCGCGCGACGAACTGTTCCAGAGCAGCGTCGAGGAACTGACCGAAGTCGCCCATTCCGTCGTGCAGCTTCACGAACGGCCGCGGATCGCGTTATTCGTGCGCTGCGATCCCTTCGAGCGCTATGTCTCCGCGACCGTCTACCTGCCGCGTGACCGGATGAGCACGACATTGCGGCTTCGGTTCGAATCGATCCTGTCCGCGGCGTTTGGCGGCCCGGTACGCGCCTTCCACATGCATATGGCGGATGACCCGCTCGGCCGGCTGCAGTTCGTTGGCAAGACGACCCCGGGCGCCGTGCCGGAATTCGACACCCGCGAAATCGAGGCCCGGCTGGTGGATGCGGCGCGAAGCTGGGAAGACAAGCTCAAGCAGGCGCTGGTGGAGCATCTCGGCGAGGCGCGGGGCGCCCAGCTTTCCAAGATATACAGCACCGCCTTCGACGCCGGTTATCAGGAATCCTATAGCGCCAAGACGGCCGTGTACGACATCGAGCGGATTGAGGAAGCGCTTGCGTCCGGCAAGCTTGGCATGAACCTGTACCGGCCGATCGAAGCCAGTGAAAATGCGCTTTCTTTCAAGGTCTACAACGCGGGCGATCCCATTGCCCTGTCCGATATATTGCCCAGGCTCGAGAACATGGGCCTCAAGGTGGTCAGCGAGGAGCCGTCTGAAGTGAATCCCGACGGCGTCGGCCGACCGGTCTATATGCACGATTTCGGACTGGTCAGCGGCGACGCCGCGGCCCCCGACGTCAATGCCATACGCGATGCGTTCCACGACAGCTTTGCGCGGATATGGAGCGGCGAGATGGAGGATGACGGCTTCAACCGCCTCGTCCTGATCGCCGGGCTCGACTGGCGCGAGGTCGTCGTTCTGCGCGCCTACTGCAAATTTCTGCACCAGACCGGAATCCCCTTCAGCCAGTCCTATGTGGAAGCCACGCTGGCGCGTCACCCGGACCTTGTGCGCCTGCTGATCCGGCTGTTCAAGCTGCGGTTCGACCCGGATTTCGAGGGCGACCGCGAAGGTCTGGCGGATCGCCTGCTGCAGGCCATCGAACAGGAACTGGAGCGGGTGTCCAACCTAGACGAGGACCGGATCCTGCGCCTGTACCAGAACCTCATCCAGTCGACGCTGCGCACGAGTTTTTTCCAGACGGGGCCCGACGGGTCCGTGAAATCGTATCTGTCCATGAAGTACGACAGCCGGAAACTCGAGGAACTGCCGAAGCCGAAACCGCTGCGCGAGATTTCGGTCTACAGCCCGCGCTTCGAGGCCGTGCATATGCGGTTCGGCCTTGTCGCGCGCGGCGGGCTGCGCTGGTCCGACCGGCGCGAGGATTTCCGGACGGAAATCCTGGGGCTGGTCAAGGCGCAGCAGGTCAAGAATTCGGTTATCGTGCCGGTAGGCTCGAAGGGCGGGTTCGTCCTGAAACAGGCGCCGTCGCCGCAGGACCGCGAAGCCTTCCAGGCCGAAGGCGTCGCCTGCTACCGGCTGTTCATGTCGGCAATGCTGGACATCACCGACAATCTCGTCGAAGGAAAGATCGTGCCGCCGCAGCGGGTTGTCCGCATGGATGGCGACGACCCCTACCTGGTGGTTGCCGCCGACAAGGGCACGGCAACGTTTTCCGATATCGCCAACGAGATCGCGATTTCCTACGGGTTCTGGCTGGGCGACGCCTTCGCGTCGGGCGGCTCCGTCGGGTACGACCACAAGAAGATGGGTATTACCGCAAAGGGCGCCTGGGAATCCGTAAAGCGTCATTTCCGCGAAATGGGCCATGATACGCAGACGCAGCCGTTCACGGTGGTCGGCTGCGGCGACATGTCGGGCGACGTGTTCGGCAACGGCATGCTGCTGTCGAACCAGATCAGGCTGGTCGGCGCCTTCAACCATATGCATATCTTTATCGACCCCGATCCCGATCCCGCGGCGACGCTTGCGGAACGTCAGCGGCTGTTCGACCTGCCGCGCAGCAGCTGGTCCGATTATGATCCGAAACTGATTTCCAAAGGCGGCGGCGTTTTCGACCGCAGCGCCAAGACCATCGCGCTGACTCCCGAAATCCGCAGGCTGTTCGGCATCGAGGCGTCGTCGGTGCCGCCGAATACCCTGATTTCGGCCATGCTCAGGGCGGAGGTCGACCTGCTGTGGTTCGGCGGTATCGGGACCTATATCAAGGCCTCGACCGAAACCCATGGCGATGCCGGCGACCGGGCGAATGACGGTCTTCGGGTGGACGGGCGCTCGCTGCGCTGCAGGGTCGTCGGCGAGGGCGCGAATCTCGGCGTGACCCAGCGCGGCCGGATCGAGTTTGCCCGCAACGGCGGCCGGATCAATACGGATGCCGTCGACAATTCCGCCGGCGTCGACTGTTCCGACCATGAAGTGAATATCAAGATCCTGCTGGACGACATCGTCGCCCGGGGCGATATGACGGTAAAGCAGCGCAACGACCAGCTTGCCGCCATGACCGACGAAGTCGGCGCGCTGTGCCTTGCCGACAATTACGCACAGGGGCAGGCGATCACGGTCATCGCCAGCCAGGCGCACCGGCTGCTCGACCGGCATCAGCGGCTCATGCGGTCGCTGGAACGCGCCGAAATACTGGACCGTTCCATCGAATACCTGCCGGACGACGAAACCATCGATACGCTGCAGGCCACGCAGCAGGGGCTGACCCGGCCGGAAATCGCGGTGCTGCTGGCCTATGCGAAGAACACGACCTATGAGGAACTGCTGCATTCCGACCTGCCGGACGACCCGCTGCTGGTCAAGGACCTGCAGCGCTACTTCCCCCAGCCGTTGCGCGACGGGTACCGGGATGCGATCCGCCGCCATACCCTGCGCCGGGAAATTATCGCCACGGCCGTGACCAACTCGATGATCAACCGGACCGGCCCGTCCTTCGTCAGCGAAATGCGCGAACGGTCCGGCATGGATACGGCTGCGGTGGCGCGCGCCTTCACGGTGGTGCGCGAGGTGTTCGGCCTGCGCCCGCTATGGACCGAGATCGAAGCCCTCGACAACGTGGCCACGGCGGAGGCGCAGACCCTGCTGCTGCGGGAAATCGACCGGACGGTGGACCGCAATACGCAATGGTTCCTGCGCAACACGCCGCAGCCGCTGGATATCACCCGACTGCTGGAGGCCTTCGGGCCCGGCATCACGGCGCTGGGCGGACGGATGGAAGACATCCTGCAGCCCGATCAACTGGAGGATGTGGCGCGGCGGACGCAACGCCTGGCCCTGCCGGGGGTGCCGGAACTTCTGTCGAAACGGGTCGGGGCGCTGAAAATGCTGTCCACGTCCTGTGATGTCATCTGCATCGCGGCGGCCGCCGGGCTGGAACCCGAAACCGCGGCGCGGGTCTATTTCCAGCTGGGCAGCCGGTTCCGTCTCGACTGGCTGCGCCGCGGCGCCAACCGCCTGACGCCGGACAGTTCATGGCACAAGCTGGCGGTGGAGGCGATCATCGACGATTTGTGGAACGCGCAAAGCGCCCTGACGGGGCAGGTGCTGGCGCAGGCCGGCGCCGGCGCGGACGCCCTCGACAACTGGGCGAAAGCCCGCAAGGAAGCCTGCGCCCGCGTCGAACGGCTGCTGGCCGATCTGGATGCGGTCGGACAGGTTGACCTGGCGATGCTCGCCGTCGCCAACCGGGAATTGCGCGGCCTGGTAACGGGATAAGTTCCCCGTTACTCGATCCGCACGGCGGTGCCGCTGGCGACGACCATCATCATGCTGCCTTTTTCGCCGACGACCTCATAATCGAGGTCGATCCCGAGGATGGCGTTGGCGCCCAGTTCCTCCGCATGCGCCTGCATGTCCTGCAGCGCCGCTTCCTTTCCCGCGCGAATGACCTTCTCGTATGATCCGGACCGGCCGCCGACGACGTCCCGTACACCGGCAAACAGATCGCGGACGACATTCGCGCCCAGAATTGTCTCGCCGGAACAGATGCCCCGGTATTCGACGACTCTGTGGCCCTCAATTGAATCCGTCGTCGTGAGAATCATGGCCTGTCCCCTGTTTTCGATCAAACACGATCCGGTCTAATTTTTTGGATTAAAAGCAAATTCACGTGTTAATCAGAATCACCCGGGTGATTCCGATTAATCACGATTTGCTTTAATGCCTGAAATGGCGCATGCCGGTAAAGGCCATGGCGATCCCGGCGTCGTTGGCGGCGGCGATGACCTCGTCGTCGCGAACCGAACCGCCGGGCTGGATCACCGCCGTCGCGCCCGCCTCTATCGCCGCGACGAGGCCGTCGGCAAAGGGGAAGAACGCATCGGAGGCCACGACCGACGGCCGGGTTCCCAGGTGATCGGCGGATTTCTGGGCGGCGACGCGCGATGAATCCACGCGGCTCATCTGCCCCGCGCCGATGCCGACCGTGGCCCCGTCGCGGACATAGACGATGGCGTTGGACTTGGTGTGCTTGCAGACCCGGAAGGCAAACAGCATGTCGGTAACCTCGTTGTCGTCCGGCTGACGTTTGGTGACGATTTGCAGGTCGTGGCGCCCGATGCGGCCGCTGTCGCGGTTCTGCAACAGGAAGCCGCCGGCGATCGTTCGCATGGTCATACCCTCGGCGGCGGGGTCGGGCATGCCGCCGGTCAGCAGCAGCCGCAGGTTCTTTTTCTCGGCGAAGACGACGCGGGCCTCCGCGCTGGCGTCCGGCGCGATGACCACTTCGACGAATATCTCGGTGATCGCCCGCGCGGTTTCCGCGTCCAGCGGCCGGTTCAGCGCCACGATGCCGCCAAAGGCGCTCACGGGGTCGCAGGACTGCGCCCGCCGGTATGCCGCAAGCGGCGTTTCGCCGGTGGCGACGCCGCAGGGATTGGCGTGCTTGACGATAGCGACGGTCGGTTCGTCGAATTCCGCAACCAGTTCGAAGGCGGCGTCGGTGTCGTTCAGGTTGTTGTAGCTCAGCTCCTTGCCCTGGATCTGGTCCGCCCGCGCGATACCGGGGCGTGTATCGTCATCCAGGTACAGCGCCGCCTGCTGGTGCGGGTTTTCGCCGTATCGCAGGGTCTGCTTCAGGCGCCCGGTAACCGACAGGCGCGCCGGGAACGGGTTTTTTGCCTGGGCTTCGAACCAGGCGGCGATATGGGTGTCGTAGGCGGCCGTGCGGGCGAAGGCGACCGCGGCGAGCCTGCGACGCAATTCGGGGGTGACCCTGCCATCGCGCGCCTGCATGTCGGCCATGACCGCCGCGTAGTCCGCCGGATCGGTAATGACGGTGACGAATTCATGGTTCTTGGCGGCGGCGCGAATCAGGGCGGGGCCGCCGATATCGATGTTTTCAACGCACTCCTCGAAACTGCCGCCGCGCGCGACGGTCTGTTCGAACGGGTACAGGTTCACCACGACCAGATCGATGGGCGCGATGCCATGCGCCTCCATTGCCACGCGATGGGCATCCAGGTTTCGCCGGCCGAGGATGCCGCCATGGATCTTCGGATGCAGCGTCTTGACCCTGCCATCCAGCATTTCCGGAAAATCGGTATGATCGGCGACATCGGTGACCGCCAACCCGGCGCCGCGCAGGGCCCTTGCCGACCCGCCCGTGGACAGCAGGCGGACGCTCTTGCCGGACAGGAACGCACCGAATTCGTCCAGTCCCGTCTTGTCGGAAACCGAAATCAACGCGCGGGCGATTTTTCCCTCAGCCATTCGGGGTAACTCCATTTTCTGAATTATTGCGTCGCTGCAATGGGCTTGGCCGCCTCACCGGAAAATTCCGGAACCAGCGTATGCAGCAGGGATAGCGTGCGGTCCGTCTCCCGGGCGCGCGCCGATTGCTCCAGTTCGTCGATCGTGCGGGACATCAGCGTCAGGTCGAAGGTCCGCGGCGCCGCCAGGGTGAGGCCGTCGCAGGACGTCGGAACGGGTGTCTCCGCGCCATGCAGCAGGACCTCATGGGTCTTTTCGCCCGGACGCGGGCCGATAATTTCGATGGCGATGTCCTTTTCCGGCTGCAGGCCGGCCAGCCGGATGATCTGGTGGGCGAGGTCGATGATGCGGACCGGTTCGCCCATGTCGAGCACGAATATGCGGCCTTCCGTCTCGCTGTTGGAGAGGCCCAGGGCGGATGCCTGCAGAACCAGTTCGACGGCTTCCCGCACGGTCATGAAATAGCGGGTCATGTTCGGGTCGGTGACGGTCAGCGGTCCGCCGGCGGCAAGCTGGCGCTGGAACAGCGGCACCACCGATCCGGTCGATCCCAGCACATTACCGAACCGGACGACGACGAAGCGGGTTTCGTCCCGCGGCCGCCCCGCCATGTCCAGCGCCTGGCAATAGCCTTCCGCCAGCCGCTTGGTCGCGCCCATGACGTTGGCCGGGTCCACCGCCTTGTCGGTCGAAATCTGCACCATCAGCCGGACCCCGGCGGCGCGGCAGGCATCGGCGACATTCCGCGTGCCGACCACATTGGTAAGCACGCCTTCGTTCGGGTTGCGTTCCACCATGGGCACGTGTTTCAGCGCGGCGGCGTGGAACACAAGCTCCGGCTTTTCGCGGGCGATGACGTCGTCGACCCGCCCCCGGTCGCGCACATCGCCCAGTACCGGGCGGCGGTCCAGCGCCGGCCAGGCCTCTGCCAGCGCCATGTCGATTTCGTAAAGCTGGTATTCGGCGTTATCGAACAGGATCAGGGTCGCCGGGCCGATTTCCGCGATCTGCCGGGCCAGTTCCGAACCGATGGTGCCGCCGGCGCCGGTGACGAGGACGCGGCGACCGGTTACCAGTTGCCGCATCGCCTCGCGGTCCAGCACGGTCCGCGGCCGGCCCAGCAGGTCTTCCACCGCAACCGGGCGAATGGCCAGCGGATTGGCTATGCCGTCCTTCAGTTCGGCGAGCCGGGGCAGGCGCGACAGGGTGATTCCGTGGGCATCGCAAAGCGTCAGCAGGGTGCGGACATCGGCGCCGTCCAGCCTGTCGCGCGTCAGGATCAGCCGCTGGGGCCTGGTCGCGTCTTTTTGCGCGAGGATGCCGTCGACATCCTCGATCCGTCCCAGGACCGGCACGCCGTGTATTTCGCGGCCGACCCGTCCGCCGGTTTCGTCGATCAGGCCGATGACCCTGTAGGGCGCGCCCGGGTCGCGGGCCTGCTCGCGAATGAACAGCTCGGCGGAATCGCCCGCGCCGACCAGCAGGACCGGGACACGGGCCGCCTTGTTCCGTTCCAGCACGTGATCCAGCCGGCGATCCTTGAACACCCGGTAGAGGAAACGCGGCCCCCCCAGCAGCACCAGCAGGACGAACCAGTTGATCAGCGGCAGCGAGCGCGGCAGGTCATGCAGGCGGGTGACGAGGAACAGCAGCGGCAGGAATACGAGAACGATCAGCGTTACCGCCTTTGTGATCGCCATCAGGTCGTTCAACGAGGCATAGCGCCAGATTCCGCGGTACAGGTCGGCGAACCAGAATACGCCGGCGGCGACCACGGTAAAGATCACCGCGCCTTCCAGCAGGAAGGATTGAGCGAAATAGGTAATGTCGCCGCCAACGCGCAGGTACAGCGACAATGGAAATGACACCGCGGCCATAAACACATCGTGCAGGAATGCGACGCGCGCGCGGCGTGTCTTCAGAATGAATCGACTGGCCATGTCCGGCCTTATTAGTCCCACCGGGTGCGCGAAGCAAGCGCCCTCGCATGCCGCCGACCCGATCAGATTTCGGCCGGCGCTCCCGGCCGCGACAGCCAGATCAGCAGGGCGGCGACCACTGCGGAAGCGCCCGCCAGCGCCGCCCAGGGCCAGTGGATCGCAAACACGGCCAGCCCGGCGAGCAACAGGTTGGCAATTCCGACGCCGGCGCTGACGGTGGCGTGGCTGCGGCCCCTTTGCACGGCCTTCTGGTAATAATGCTCCCGGTGCGCCTGCCAGACGCGTTCACCGCGCATGGCGCGGCACAATAGCGTGATTGTCGCATCGGCGAGGTAATAGAGCGGCAGGATGACCGCTGGCGCCCAAAGCCCGGATTCCGCCAGTTTCAGCAGCAGCCAGCCCAGCAGGAAACCCACCGGCACGCTGCCGACATCGCCCAGGAAAATCTTCGCCGGCGGCCGATTCCAGGCGAGAAATCCCAGCGCCGCCGCGGCGAGGGTCAGCCCGAAGACGGGGTCCAGCGCCGCGCCCGGCGCCAGCCAGGCGATCAGCGCGGCGCCGCCGCCGACGCAGGCGGCTTCGATTCCTGAAATGCCGTCGATTCCATCCATGAAATTGAACAGGTTGACGAACCACAGCCAGAGCAGCACCGTCGCCGCGGTATCCAGCGGCCCCGGCAGCCAGCCCTGAAATACCGGACCGGCGAGCCAGATCGACGCCGGCAGGACCGCCGCCGCCTGGGCAAGCAGCCGGACGCCGGCGGGAAGGGAGCGCAGGTCATCGACCCAGGATACCGCCGCCAGGCCCGTGGCGCCGGCAAGGATGAGCAGGAATTCCGTGCTGAAATCCGGCGCGGCCAGGGCGGTCCATGCGGCGACCAGGACCGTGACCACGGCAATGCCGCCGCCGCGCGGCACCGGAACGGCGTGGCTGGACCGGGCATTGGGATGGTCCAGAATCGCGTGCCGCCGCAGAAAATACAGAACCAGCCCGGTTCCGGCGATGGTGGCGATCAGTACGGCCGCTGCGGCGAATATCATGCGGCGTTATATCGTGCGGCGTATCCGCTAGCCATAGCCGCGGACGGTATTCGCCGGCACGTTTATTTCCATTTCGCGGCCCAACAGGCTCAGCAGCAGGGTGACCCGCTGGTTGTCGTTGGCGCATTTGAAAATGCCGGTCTGCGCGACCAGCGCGCCGCGCGTGATTTCCACGACCTCGCCCGGTGCGAATGGCGGCGCCTCCTCGATTTCGATCAGGCCTTCGGCGTTCTCCCGCTCCTGGATCGATTCGATGACGCCTTCAGGGACGGCAGAAACCGTGTCGCCCGCGCCGACCAGGTAAGACACGCCCCAGGTGCCGTTTACCGACCGCCAGGGGTCCTTTTCAATATCGAAGGCAACGAACAGGTAGCGCGGGAAAAAAGGCACGAGGACCGAATCGACGCGCCGTGCATGCCGCCTCTCCTTGCGGCGGCGCGGCAGATAGGTCGTAAACCCCTGCCGTTCCAGGTGCCCCTGCGCCATGCGCTCCATCCCGGTGCGCGTATAGACCACGTACCAGCGTTTCATGATGCGCTGTCCATTGGCGCATTCTCGCGCAGGATGCGCAGCAGGGGCGGCGTGAGGATACGTTCGGCGGGAAACTCCGTCGCCAGCCTGTCGAAGACCGCCTGCGGAATCTGCAGATCCGTCACGATGACGGCGTCGAGATCGGAGATTTTCCGGGACAGGGACACGACCGTCAGCCCGGCGAACTCCGCCGGCACCGGTTCGCCTTTTCGGCCCGGCGCGGCAATCTGGCCGGTATCGATCAGGCCGGCCAGCCGGATATTGCGCTCGATGGCGCAGAGCGTCGCGATTTCCGCCAGTTCGCTGCGGCCCGCCAGGGCGATCCGCTGCCACTTCCGGGCGGCGCAGTATTCCAGCAGGTCGCCGCACTGGCCGCGCGCGCGGCGAAAGAAGGTGAAGGACGATGACAGGTATTCCGTCGTCAGGCGCGATTTTTCGCTGAATCCCTTCGGTGTCAGGTAATAGGCGTAGCGGTTCGGCGGAATCTGGCTGACCTTGATCAGCCCCTTGCGCACGCAGCGCTTCAGATAGGTGTTGGCCAGGCCCAGCGCGATGCCAAGGTCGCTGGCCATCGAACGCTGCGTGACGGCGCTGTTTTCCTGCACCGCGTTCAGCAGGCCCAGCGTGATTTCCGTGTCGCCGTCCTGCGCACTGTCGGCTGTACCCTTGGGCGCCATAAACCGGTCCGTAATCTGCTGCGTGTTCACGCCGCGAACGTACTGCGTTCAGTTTGTGAACGTCAAGGTTCAATTCATGAACGCCCTATGAGTCAATCACTTGCACGGTTGACAGATTGCCCGCCGAGAGGCTAGTCAGGACCCGCTTCGCACACCCGCAGGCGCGCCTGGAAAGCCCGTAAATGCCGGAAAACCCTAGACTTGCCGTGATCGGCCTCGGTTATGTCGGTCTGCCGCTCGCGGTCGCGCTGGCCCGGCATTTCGACACTGTCGGATTCGATATCGACGCGGGACGAATCGAGGCGCTGCGGGCGGGAAACGACCGTACCGGCGAAATCGATTCGCCAGCCCTGCGTGCGTCGTCACTGGCGCTGACCCGCGATGAAGCCGTAATCCGGGGCCGCGACATCTATATTGTTGCCGTGCCGACGCCTGTGGATGACGACCGGCAGCCGGATCTGGGCGCTCTGGAATCGGCCGCCGGAATCGTCGGCAGGGCAATGCGGCCGGGCGCTATCGTCGTTTTCGAAAGCACCGTCTATCCCGGCGTGACCGAGGATGTCTGCGGTCCGGCGCTGGCCGCCGCGTCCGGGCTGGAATGCGGCCGCGATTTCTTCCTCGGCTATTCGCCGGAACGGATCAATCCCGGCGACCGCGCCCACCGGATCGACACCATTACCAAGGTTGTCGCGGGGCAGACGCCCGAAATTGCCGCGCGCCTCGGTGCGGTTTACGGCAAGGTGAATGGCGGCGATATCTTCGTGGCGGCCGATATCCGCACCGCCGAAGCGGCGAAGGTCATCGAGAACGCCCAGCGGGACATCAACATTGCCTTTATCAACGAAGTCGCGATGATTTTCGATCGCATGAACCTGTCGGTCCACGATGTACTGGCGGCCGCGTCGACGAAGTGGAATTTCCTCGGTTTCACGCCGGGGCTGGTCGGCGGCCATTGCATCGGCGTCGATCCCTATTACCTGGCGCATGCGGCCAAGGCGGCGAACCACGACCCGGAAGTCATCCTGGCCGGTCGCCGGATCAACGACAGCATGAGCCGCTTTGTCGCCGACCGGGTCGCCGCGCAACTGTCCGGACCGTCGAAAATCCTGCTGCTGGGCCTGACATTCAAGGAAAACGTGCCGGACCTGCGCAATTCGCAAAGCCCCGACATCGCCAGGCGCCTGGCGTCGGCGGGGCATGATGTCCGCGTGCACGACCCGATGGCCGATCCGGCGGTGGCGAAGCGGCTTTACAGCCTCGAACTGATTGCCGAGATCGGCAGTGGCTATGACTGCGTCGTCGGTACGGTAGCGCACGATACATACCGGACGCTGCGGCTGGAGGAATTGCTGGCGCCGGGCGGATTTGCGGCGGACGTCAAGGGAATCTGGCGCGACCAGGCCGGCTCGACGGCGTTCCGCTACTGGTCGCTGTGATCCGGCAGCAGGTCATTTTTGAGCGCCTTCCCGGCGCAGCGCCCATTTGATCGTTGTCGTCGCCGGACCGGTCCGTCCCGACAGGACGATCTGTTGTGTCCGCCGGGCTTCGTTGCCGCCGAAATACATGCTTTCCGTCAGGTCGACCTTGGCGCCGCCGACCCGCAGCCGCCAGCCGACGCCGCTGGGCAGGCGCAGGAACACGGCGGTGCCGTCCTGCGCCAGCGAAGCGCGCGCCGCCGGGTGAATATGGAATCGGATGGCAAAGGCCCGATTGTCCGGTTCGCCGGCAGTGCCTTCGGCGATTCTGCGTTCCGCGGGGATCAGGCTGTCCTCGCCGCGCAATTCGTCGCCCGATGCCGCCATGTATATCCGGCGGCGGTGGATCAATCCGAAGGGCGCCGCGTAGCCGTCATGGCTCATAGACAGCCAGACATTGCCGTCGGTCTGTTCGCGTTCGGCCGTGACATGTTCCGGCCGCCGGCCCAGTGACCCGTTCGGGCGGATTTCGCTGGAATTCATGTCCTCGATCGTGAGTGTGGAATGTGCGGCCGTGGCGCGCGCGGCATGGCGCCAGTCCGGCCCGCTGGCCAGCGAGGCGCCGCAATTCACGATCAGCCGTTCCTTGCCGTAGCTCGCCTCGAAGGACAGGGCGCCCGCGTGGGCGCCCCGGTCGAGGCCCGGTGGCGCTGGCAGGCCCGCATCCGCGATGACCAGCAGCTTTCCGGCGGAAAGGCGCTCGAAGCCGCTGTGCGGGGCGCTTCGCGCGGGCCGTTCGCGGGCGTCGGCCTGGGCCAGGACGAGGTCGATGATGGTCGGGTCGGCCTCGCCGCCGCCATTGAAATTCGCCAGCCCGCCATCGCCGTGGCGGAAAAAACACAGCATGGCGGCGGCACGAACAATGGCATCGCCCAGCAGCGCCAGGGGCTCCTGGCGAGCGGCGCTCAGCGCGGCGCGCATGTCGACCAGATCGCGCAGCAGGACAAGCTGTCCCGCCGGGCTGCGTTCGACATGACTGCCATCGCCGGTGATCTGCCAGGTCAGTTCGTCTTCCAACAATCCAACGGCCCGGACGAAAAGGGGCATTTCGCCGGGCAGGCCCATGCCGGCATAGAGCAGCCCCTTGATGGCGGCGAGCCGCCGCATCCCGTCTGTTTCCCGCGCGGCGACCCGCCCGAGATGCCGCGCCTGGCGCGCCATGCTGGCCAGCAGCTGCAGGCGCATTTCATCCGGGGCGCTGGCGAAAAACAGCTTGTAATGCGCCGCCCAGGCGGTCAGCCGCCGGCCGATGACATCGGCGCGCCAGGCCGGGCCGGAACAGGAATCATGCCGTTCCAGCCATTCTTCGGTCAGGTTGCGGGCGCAGCGGCGGGCATCGTCGCCGCCCAGCGCACGCAGGTCGCGCAGCCACAGGAACTCGTGCAGGGCTTCGCGCCACGACGGATCGGCATCCGTTTCATCCCAGGGCGACAGTTCCGGCCGAATATGGATTCCGGCGAGCGTAAAGGCGCCGCCCAGTATCGCCGCGCCACGGTTGGCGTCGCCGGGCCATGTGTCCGGCGGCACATTGGCCAGTTGCGCCGGGTTGCGGTGCAGCAGGGTCACGCCATAAAGCGGCGTCGCGAATACCGTGCCGTAAATTCGGCGCCGAAACGAAGACCATGCAGCTTTGCCACGCAGCGGTTGGCTCATCATTGCACCGGTCAGTTCTGACCCTTGAGGCGGCGGATATTACCGGCATAGGCGGCCGGCCCGCCCTTGAAGGCGGCAGTGCCGGCGACCAGCAGGTCGGCCCCGGCGGCGACGACATCGGCGACCGTACCGTCATTGACGCCGCCATCGACTTCCAGATCGATGCTCCGGCCGGTTTCGTCGATCCGGCGGCGGATTTCACGGATCTTGTCGCATTGCGAGAAAAGGAATTTCTGGCCGCCGAAGCCGGGGTTGACGCTCATCACGAGCACGAGGTCGATATCGCCCAGCAGGTGATCCAGGACGCTGACCGGGGTTGCGGGATTGAGCGCGACGCCTGCCTTGCAGCCATGGTCCTTTATAACCTGGATGGTGCGGTGCAGGTGGGCGCCCGCTTCGGGATGCACCGTCAGGATATTCGCGCCGGCGCGGGCGAAGGCTTCGATATAGGGATCGACCGGGGAAATCATCAGATGCACGTCGAACGGCTTGTCGCTGTGCGGCCGCAACGCCTTCACCACGTCCGGGCCGATGGTCAGGTTGGGCACGAAATGCCCGTCCATGACGTCGATATGGATGAAATCGGCCCCGGCTTCGTCGATGGCGCGCACTTCTTCGCCAAGCTTCGCGAAATCCGCCGACAGGATCGAAGGAGAAATTCTAACGGTTTTCTGCATGCCATGTTCCTAGATCAGGTCATGGCTTGCTGGAATCGCCCGTGGCGATCCAGCCACCATGTGAATCTGATCTATCTTATTGAAGATATAGCACCTTCACAGGATTAAATGGAACCTGTCGCGGTTCCGGTTAACCCTGATGTGCTATAGTGAATTCGCCAAATTCGCGCAAGCCGCAATCCGGGAAGCTTCAGATTCGCCGCAGTCGGGCAATGAAAAAGCCGTCGATCCCGCCGCGGGCCGCCCAGTGCGACGGCAGGGTGCGGACCTCGCCCGCGGCCGTAATCGCCGATTCGAGCGACGGAATTTCCGATTCCGTCACGGGATTCCGTTCCAGCGGCGCGCCGCCGGCCAGCAGTTTTTCGATCCGGAGCGGGCCTTCCTCGGGCTGCAGCGAGCAGGTGGCGTAGACCAGGACGCCGCCCGGCCGCAGCATATCCGCGCCGCGCGCCAGCAGCCTGTCCTGGATGGCGCTCATCCGGTCGATATCGCCCGGCTGTTTCAGCCGCGCGATATCCGGATGCCGCCGGATCGTGCCGGTGCCGGAACACGGCGCGTCCAGCAGCACAGCATCGACTGGCGACGGGGGTTCCCATTCGGCCGCGTCGGCCACGGTCAGCCGGGCATTCAACTGCAGGCGCTGCAGGTTTTCCGCGACCTGTTTCATCCGTTTTTCGGAGATATCGACCGCAAGGACGTCCGCGCCCGCCGCGGCGAGTTGTGCGGTCTTGCCGCCGGGCGCCGCACACAGATCGACGATTGCCTGTCCGGGCGCGGGGCGCAGCAGCGTTGCCGGCAGCGCGGCGGCCGCGTCCTGCACCCACCAGGCGCCGTCCTTGAATCCGGGAAGTTCGCGGATATCGCCGCCGGCGGCCCGGCGCAGGGAGCCGGTCGGCAGCAGTTCCGCTTCCAGCCGTTCGGCCCACAGGGCCGGGTCGGATTTCACGGTAATGTCGAGCGACGCTTCGCCCAGATGCGCTTCGGCGATGGCCGTCGCCGTTTCGGCCCCATAGGCGGCAAGCCAGTTCTCCCACAGCCATTCCGGGGTATTGCGCTGCGCCGGATTGTCGGCGCGGACCGCGCCTTCGCGGGTCAGCCTGCGCAGTACGGCGTTGATCAGCCCCTTATAGGCGCGCTGTCCGCTGGATTGCGCGGCGGCGACCGTAGTGGCGACCACCGCATGCGCCGGGGTGTCCAGAAAGATGAACTGGGCCGCGCCGAGCCGCAGCAGGTTCTGGACCTTCCGCGCCTGTCCGCGCAGCGGCCTGTTCAACAGGGGGGCGATCATGGCGTCCAGTTCCGGCATGCGCCGCAGCACGGTCGCGGTCAGCAGCCGCGCCAGCGCGCGGTCGCGCGGGGTCATGCCCTTCAGTCCGGGCTGCGTCGCCAGCGCATCGTCCAGCGGCCGCTTGTCATCCAGGATGGCCAGCAACAGCTCGAAGGCGGCGGTTCGGGGGTCCGGTTTGTTCACGCCGCCAGTCCTATCCCGCCGCTTCCGTCAGGGCAATTCAAGATTGCGGCGGTCAGAGGCGCGGATCAGATGAAAAGAATGGTGCGCCTTCAAGCCACCGCGCTCCAGGGACCGGTGACGCGGACCATTTCGCGCAACTGCCGTACCCGGTTTGCCGTGCTGGGATGGGTCGAAAACAGGCTGTCGGCGGCATGGGCGTGCAGCGGGTTCACGATGAACAGATGCGCGGTCGCCGGGTTGCGTTCCGCCGCTTCGTTGTCGATGCGCTCGGCGCCAAGCTGCAATTTTTCCAGCGCGGCGGCGAGCCACAGGGGACGTCCGCAGATTTCCGCGCCGATGCGGTCCGCCTCGTATTCGCGGCTGCGGCTGATCGCCATCTGCACGATCGATGCGCCGATCGGCGCCAGGATCGCGACGAGAAGCACGCCGACGATGCCCAGCGGATTGTTGCGGTTGTTGCCGAAAAACATGGCGAACGTCGCCAGCATGGACAGCGCGCCCGCTATGGTCGCGGTGATCGTCATGATCAGCGTGTCTCGGTTCTTCACATGGGCCAGTTCATGCGCCATGACGCCGGCGATTTCCTCCTGGCTCAGCAGGCGCAACAGCCCCGTCGTCGCGGCGACGGAGGCGTTTTCCGGGTTGCGGCCGGTGGCGAAGGCGTTGGGCTGGGGATTTTCGATGATGAATACCTTGGGCATGGGCAGGTTCGCGGCCCGCGCCAGCTGGGCGACCGTGCCGTACAGCGCCGGGGCCGAGCGTTCGTTCACCTGCCGGGCGCCATACATGCGCAGCACCATCGTGTCCGAATTCCAGTAGGCGAAGAAATTCATCCCCAGCGCGATGACCAGGGCGATCAGCATCCCGCCCTCGCCCGCGATCATGTAACCGCAGCCGAGGAACAGCGCCGTCATCGCGGCGAGCAATATGGCAGTCTTTGCGTAGTTCATCTTGGCGTTTCTCCTTGCGGCGCATATGTTGCTCTTGGCGAACACGGCTTCAAGAGCGAGGAGACGGTAATGGGTAATCTGTTCGATACGCTGCGCGAAAAGGCGCTTAATCCGCGCACGGCGGCCGCGGATGCGCCGTTGCCGGTCGATCCGGCGGACAAGGTCGATGCCAAGCGTAACGCGGAGCTGAAGGCCGAGAAAGCCGGCGAGGCGGCCCGCCAGGCGGCCGCCCGGGAGGGTCAGCCGCCGGCGGAAATCGGCGGCCCCAGGGGGCTGGAGCCGACCCGCTACGGTGACTGGGAAAAATCCGGCCGCTGCGTCGATTTCTGATTGTCTACATCGCCGGCGCGCCCTTCACAAAGGGATGCAGCGCGGCGTAGATCGTGTCATGCGTTGGCGTCGGCACGCCGGTTTCCAGACCCAGCCGGTGGATCGTGCCGGTCAGCCAGTCCAGCTCCAGCTTTCGGCCGCGCTCCAGATCGACCAGCATGGACGGTTTGATCGGCGGGTTGTCCTTCACCCATTTGACGCAGTTCTCCACGATATTGTCGTCCAGGGAAACGCCTTTCGCGCGGCCCACCGCGGCGGTTTCCGCCAGTGCGCGGCGCCAGACAAGCTCGATGGCCGGATCGCCGATGAAGGCGCCGCTGTCCTGGCGCGTCAGCGACGCCATGCCGCTGTTGGAGGCAAGCAGCACGAACTTGGTCCAGAGCAACGCGGCCATATCGTCGACCGCGTTGGTCGTGAATCCGGCGGCGGTGAAGGTTTCGGCGAGGTTCCGCACCCGCTCGCTGACCGGGCCGTCCGGTTCGCCGATATCGATACGGGCCAGATCGTTGTTGTGGCGGATGACGCCCGGCGCCTCTATGGTCGAGGAAATATAGGCCGCGCCGCCAATGGTGCGCCCCGGGCCGATAACCCTGGCGACGATATCGGGTGCTTCTACCCCGTTCTGCAGGGTCACGACGACGGAATCGGGGCCGAGCAGCGGTTTGACCAGCGCCGCGGCGGATTCGGTATCATACAGTTTGACGCAGAGCAGCACCACATCGACCTGTCCGATACTCGACACGTCGTCGGTCGCCTGCACCGGGTCGATGGCGAAATCGCCCTTCCGGTCCTTTATCTGCAGGCCATCCTTACGCATCGCCGCCAGATGGGCGCCGCGCGCGACGAACACCACGTCATGGCCATGCTGGGCCAGGCGCGCCCCGTAATAGCCGCCGATACCGCCGGTTCCCATGATTGCAATCCGCATCGAAACTCTCCCCCTCGAAATCCGCTCAGGCCGTTCGCAAATCCGGCAGGTCGCGGTAAAGCGACAGCGCTTCCGGATTGGCCAGCGCCTCGCTGTTTTTGACATTGCGGCCATGCACCACATCGCGCACCGCCAGTTCGGTGATCTTGCCGGACTTGGTGCGCGGAATATCCGTAACCTGCACGATCTTCGCCGGGACGTGGCGCGGCGTGCAGTTCTGGCGGATCCGCTTGCGGATCCGGTCGGTCAGATCTTCGTCGAGCGCCAGCCCCGGGCGCAGCACGACGAACAGCACCACCCGCGTGTCATGGTCCCAGTCCTGGCCGATCACGATGGATTCCACCACCTCGTCGAACTGTTCCACCTGCCGGTAGATTTCCGCCGTGCCGATCCGCACGCCGCCGGGGTTCAGTGTCGCGTCGGAGCGGCCGAGGATGACCCAGCCGTCCCGCTCGGTGCGCAGCACGAAGTCGCCATGGCACCAGATATTGTCGAACCGGGCAAAATAGGCGTCGTGATAGCGCGCGCCGTCCGGGTCGTCCCAGAAATGCAGCGGCATGGTCGGGAAGGGTCTCGTGCAGACCAGTTCGCCCTTTTCATTGCGCAGCGAATTGCCGTCATCGTCGAAGACCTCGGCGGCCATGCCGAGCAGCCGGCACTGGATCTCGCCGCGATAGACCGGCAGGGCCGGGTTGCCGCCGATGAAGCAGCCAAGGATATCCGTGCCGCCGGCGATCGAGGACAGGCAGACATCGCGCTTCACGTTTTCGTAGACATAGTCGAAACCTTCCGGCGCCAGCACCGACCCGGTGGAGGTCATGGTCCGCACGGTCGAGAGGTCATGGGTTTCCATCGGTTTCAGCCCCGCCTTGGCGAGCGCATCGATATATTTGGCCGAGGTGCCGAACAGGGTCATCCCGGTCCTGTCCGCCAGGTCGAACAGCACATTGCCGTCCGGGTAAAAGGGCGATCCGTCATACAGGACCAGCGTGGCTTCCGCCGCCAGACCGGTCACCAGCCAGTTCCACATCATCCAGCCGCAGGTGGTGAAATAAAATACCCGGTCGCCCGGCTTCACGTCGCAATGCAAAATGTGTTCCTTCAGATGGGTCAGCAGCGTGCCGCCGGCGCCATGCACGATGCATTTCGGCTTCCCGGTCGTGCCCGACGAATACATGATGTAGAGCGGGCTGTTGAACGGCATCGGCACGAATGCGATGTCGCCGGGGCTGAACGGCGCGGTGAAACCGGCCAGCGTCACCGCATTGGGCACGCGGGACACATCGGGCATGCCGGCGAGCAGCGGCAGGACGACGATCTTCTCCACCGTCGGCAGTTCGGCGGTGAATTCCGCGACGCGCGCCAGCGAATCCTGCGGCTTGCCGTTGTAGTAATAGCCGTCGGCGGTAAACAGCACCCTGGGTCCGGTCTGTCCGAAGCGGTCCAGCACCCCGCGCACGCCGAAATCGGGCGAGCAGGAGGTCCACACCGCGCCCAGCGATGCGGTGGCCAGCATGGCGACAATCGCGCCGGGCATGTTGGGCACGAAGCCGGCGCAGCGGTCGCCCGCGACAACCCCCATGTCGGACAATGCCTGCGCCAGTACGGAAACCGCGTCGTACAGTTCGCGCCAGCTCATCCGGCTGCTGACCCGGTCCTCGGCCTGGAAGATGATCGCCGGCGTGTCGTCGCGCCGCCGCAGCAGGTTTTGCGCGAAATTGAGTTTCGCATCGGGGAAAAACAGGGCGCCCGGCATTTTGTCGCCGTTTATCAGGTCCCGCTTACCCCAGCTTTCCGCCGTCGCGCCGCAGAATTCCCGGACGCTGATCCAGAACCTGGCCGGCTCGGTGATGGAAAATTCATGCAGTGCCGGATAATCGTCAACCGTCACGTTCCAGCGTTCCGCAACCGCGTTCCGGAACGCGGTGATGTTGGCATTGGCGATCTTGTCGGCGGAGGGGCTCCAGAGCGGCTTCGGCACGGTTGCTCTCCCGGTGAAATACGCAATTCTGGAGTTTTACCCGGCCACTTCCTATAAATCTAGCCGATGTCTTCCGGCGTCTGGTATTCCAGCGCCCTGGCGGCGCGGTCCCGGTGCCGGTCCTGGATATGGCCGCTGACCGCTTGCCACGCGGCCCAGAACACGGCGGCGTCATCTGTAAAGCCAAGGCTCAAAATGATGTCCGGGATGATATCCGCCGGCATGACGAAATAGGCCAGCGCGCCGATCAGGATGGCCTTCACGCGGACGGGAGTCTGCGGATCGGTGGCGCAATACCAGGCCGCGACCGCTTCGCGCGCGAAATCGATCCGCCCGGCGGCATGCCTGATTTTTGACCAGAATCCGGTACGGACCGTGCGTTCCTGTACTTTCAGGCTGCCGAAATTGAATCCTTTGATATCGTTCTCGTCCATAAGGGGACATATAGTGACGCTGGCGGTCATGCGCCATCGCGGGTATCGGTTGAAATTTTTCGGGGAGTCTTGAGGCATGGATGTCAGCGGCGTACCGGCAATCGTGACAGGGGGCGCATCGGGGCTGGGCGCCGGGACCGCCAGGGCGCTGGCCGCGGCCGGCGCGCCGGTGGCCATTCTGGACCTGAACATGGCGGCGGCCCGGCAGGTCGCCGACGAAATCGGCGGCGTCGCCATCGAATGCGACGTTTCCAGCGCCGCCAGCGCCGAATCCGCCATCGCCGCCGCGCGCGACGCCCAGGGACTGGCCGGCATCTGCGTCAACTGCGCCGGGGTCGGAACGCCGCATCGTATCGTCGGTCGCGACGGCCCGCTGGCGCTGGACGCCTATGCGAAGGTCGTCCAGGTCAACCTGATCGGCACCTTCAACATCCTGCGGCTCGCCGCCGCCGACATGATGAAGCGCGAACCGGCGGGATCGGATGGCGAGCGGGGCATCATCGTCAACACCGCCTCGGTCGCGGCCTATGACGGCCAGATCGGGCAGGCGGTGTATTCCTCGTCGAAGGGCGGCATCGTCGGGCTGACCCTGCCGGCGGCGCGGGAATTCGCCCGCTCGGCGATCCGCGTGCTGGCGATCGCGCCGGGCCTGTTCGAAACGCCGATGCTGCTGGGCCTGTCGCAGGAGGTGCAGGGCAGTCTCGCGGCAAGCCTGCCTTTTCCCTCGCGGTTCGGCACGCCGGCGGAATTCGCGAAGCTGGTCCTGCACATGATCGACAACCCGATCCTGAATGGCGAGGTCGTCCGCCTGGACAGCGCGATCCGGCTGGCGCCGCGCTAATTCGTCGGCACGAGGGTATTCGACAGGGCCTCGGCTTTCCGGCGCGTGTCCGGCGGCAGGCCGGGCACCAACTCGTCGCGGGCCTTCACGGCCGGGGGAAACCCTGATTTTGCCGCGAGAATCAGCCAGGCTGCCGCCCGAACCTCGTCAATGGCCACGCCGTTGCCCAGTGCATGGAGCGTCGCCAGCAGCAGCTGCGACGGCGCATGGCCGCGATCCGCGGCGGCCCGGCACCAGCCGGCCGCCTTTTCCGGGTCGGCCTCGACGCCCCGCCCGTCCAGCAGGATTTCGCACAGCGCATGCATGGCTTCCGGCAGCGCCGCCTCGGCGGCGCGGACATACCAGCCGATGGCGGCGTTCAGGTCGGCCGGCCCGCCGCGCCCCTCGTCCAGCATCAGGGCCAGGTTCATCATCGAGGCCGTATCCTTTTGTTCCGCCGCCTGTGCGTATAGCCGCCGTGCCTCTGCTTCGTTCCGCGGCACGCCATCGCCCTTTTCCAGCAGCAGCGCCAGCTGGAAGCGGGCGTCGGTCTGCCCCTGTTCGGCCGCGCGGCGGAACCAGTCGGCCGCGCCGCGCCGGTCGCCCGCCGCCATCTGCGCCAGGCCCGCAGCGTATTGCGCGGTGGGATGGCCCTGTTGCGCGGCGCGGTGGAACCATTCCATGGCGCGGCCCTTGTCGAGCGGCAGGATGGTTCCTTCCGCGTAAAGGGTGGCGAGATGAACCTGCGCCGCCGCGAGGCCCATCTCCGCCGCGCGCGCGACCAGCGCCGCTCCGTCGGCCCGGTGGCTTTCCCGGGTCGCTTCACCCAGGACGGTCACGGCGCGCCGATAGATTTCCTCCGCGTTTTCGGCGGCGGCGGCCGTTCCCAGCAGCAACAGCGCGGCAAGCGCCGCGGCGGCGCGTTTCACCGCTGGCTCTTCCAGGCCGCGACCCGGCGTTCCGCTTCGGCTTTTTCTCCCGCCGACAGCTCTTTTTCGATTGCGGCGATATTCCGCAGGGCGATGTCGCGGGCGTCGCCCTGCAGCCCCTCCGCCGCCAGGGTCAGCCATTTCAGCGCCTCTACAGGGTCGCGGGCGACCCCGCCGCCGGTGTAGTACATCGTGCCGAGATTGTTCTGCGCCCGGTGATGGCCCTGTTCCGCCGCCCGGGAAAGCCAGTGCCGCGCGGATGCCGGGTCCACGATCACGCCCGTTCCCAGCTGATAGAACACGCCGATATTGTATTGCGCGGAGGCGACGCCGGTTTCCGCCGCCTTCAGATACCAGGATGCCGCCGCGCCCATGTCCTGTGGCACGCCCAGCCCGTTTTCATGCATCACGCCCAGCATGAACTGCGCATCGCCGTTCCCCTGCGCCGCCAGCGGGCCGAATACGGCGATCGCGCCGGGGAAATCCTTCGCTTCCAGCGCGGCGATGCCATCCTTGAACGCCGTCGCGCCGGCCGTTCCGGCGGACAACATCAGCATCAGGGCGACAAGTACGGCCCTCATGCGCCCGCCGCCCGGTCGATGAACGCGGCGAGCTGGATGTCGCGTTCGCTCAACCCGCCGCATTCATGGGTTGTCAGGGTGATGTCGACCGACCCGTAGACATTGGACCATTCGGGATGATGGTCCAGTTTCTCCGCCTGCAGCGCGACGCGGGTCATGAAGCCCCAGGCCGCGTTGAAATCCGGGAACCGGAAGGATTTTTCAATGGCGTCGCGACCGGCCGCGACCGTCCAGCCCGTGAGTGTCGCCAGTGCGGCGTCGCGCGCCGCGCCGGTCAGTCTTTCCACCAAACCATTTTCCTCCGAAACCTGAAGCAGTTCACTCTATCGAAACGCGGCCTATGGCGCTATCGTTTCGCCCGACATGCCGCCGATTATCGCCCCCTCGCTGGAAGAATTCGAACGTCTGGCCGACGACGCCTGGCGCACCATTCCCGCCGCGCTGCGCGCGGCGGCGAAGGATGTCGTCATCTGTGTCGAGGATTTTCCCGACGAGGATATCTGCCGGGAAATGGAACTCGACAGTCCCTTCGAACTGCTGGGCCTGTACCAGGGCGTCGCGATCAACGAACGCAGCGTCATGGATGGGGCCGCCGATATGGACATGGTGTTTCTCTACCGCCGCCCGATGCTCGACTACTGGTGTGAATCGGACGAGGATCTCGGCCATATCGTGCGACATGTGCTGATCCATGAAATCGGCCATCACTTCGGCTTTTCCGATGACGATATGGAAGCCCTGGAGGCGGAGGCCTGAAGCAGGCCGTGCACACGCCGGCGCAGGACCGGCAGGATTTCCGCCGCGAACCACGGGTTCCTGCGGCGCCAGTGCAGGTTGCGCCAGCTCGGATGCGGCAGCGGCAGGTATAGCGGACCGTAATCCCGCCAGGCGGCAACCGTGTCGGTGAGCGTCCGTTTCCGTTCCTTCCCCAGATAATGCCGCTGCGCATACATGCCGACCAGCAGTACAAGTTCGACATTCGGCAACTGCGCCAGCACCGGTTCGTGCCAGGCGGCGCATTCGGGGCGGGGCGGGTTGTCGCCGCCGCGCGGGTCGACGCCGGGATAGCAGAATCCCATGGGCACGATGGCGACGCGGGACTCGTCGTAGAACGTGTCCTGGTCCACCGCCAGCCATTCGCGCAGCTGGTCGCCGCTGCGGTCGTTCCAGGGGATGCCGGTTTCATGCACCTTTGTGCCCGGGGCCTGCCCGACGATCAGCAGCCGCGCGCTTGCCTGTGCCCGCAACACCGGGCGGGGGCCGAGCGGCAGCGATTCCGCGCAGATGCGGCAGGCGCGAACCCGGGCCAGCAACGCCTCCAGATCCTTACTCGAGTTCATAATCCACTTCCGGCGTATAGATCGCCCCCGAGGACGACAGGAAGCTGGAAAACAGGGTGAAGCGGTCGACCGGGAAGGTTCCGGCGCGCAGCCCGGCATGGTCGACGATGAAATTCCCCACCCGGTCGGGCGGCGGGTTTTTCAACCGGCCGAGCGTTATATGCGGTTTGAATTTGCGGGTTTCGGCGGGAAGCCCGGCGCCGGTCACGGCGGTTTCGATCTTCGACCGCAGATGGTTCAGCGCCGGGTTCGGCGCGATGCCGGCCCACAGCGCCCGGGTGGCGACTCCCTTGCCGAATTGTCCGACGCCGGCAACCTCGAGCGTGAAGGACGGCGCGGTAATCCGCGACAGCGCCGCGTCCACATCCTCGGCGAGGTTTTCACCGATATCGCCGATGAACCGCAAGGTGACATGAAAATTCTCGGGCCTGACCCAGCGCGCGCCGGGAACGCCGCCGCAAAGCCCGGTCAGCCGGGCCTGAAGGGATTCGGGAATCGAGAGCCCGACGAACAGCCGTATCATCCGTCATCGTCTCCCGTGTTACAGGAAGAGGGCCAGCACCCCGGTATAACCGTAGAGCCGGTTGTTGCTGATTTCGCCATTGGCAAAAAATCCCGTCACGGGAAAGTCGCCCAGCATCTCCCGGATGAGGCCGAGTTCCGCGCTGTCCGGTCCGAACTGGTTGGGTCCGCGGGCGACGCAGGAAAAATACAGCCCGCCGCGGATATCCTTGCCGCCGGCGCGGCGCTTCAGGTCGTTCAGCATGCGTTTCAGGTCCTCGACCGCGCTGTCCCGGTCGCGGCGGCAGAACATGATGCGCTCGCCTTCCTCCACGTTACTGCCGATGGCGATCACGCCCTCGTTTTCGTCGATGCCGACAAGGTTGCGCACGGTGTAGTCCGCGGTATCCGAGCCGGGCACCAGAAGGGCCGCGAAAATATACCCGCCGATCCGCCGCAGGTCGCGAGACAGGATCTCGCCGATGTCCTCCTTCAGCACCTCCAGCGCCGGCCGGTCGTCGATGGAGAACAGGACGTTTTCTTCCGCGTCGGTAATGATCCGCGGCCTGCCGATGGGCGTGCAGCCCTGCGTCAGGCCCAGCTGCACCGGCACGCTGTGCAGCGAGACCATGGCCCCGGAGACCGGACCCTGATCCGTCCCGTCCGCCAGCAACCCGTAATGGCCGCGCGATGCGGTGAGCCCGCCGACCAGATACCCGTTGGTCGCTTCCGCCAGATCGTCGATATCTTCCAGAAGGCCGTCGTTGCGCGGATCCGCATGCACGATGATCAGCGGCGAATCGGCCTGATCCAGCCACGGGCCGTGATCGCGCCGCAAGGCTTCGGCGCCGTCGCCGTCGCCGTTCAGATTGAAAATCCGGAACGCATCTTCCGAAAGGGGGGCAACCATGGCCGAAAGGGCCGGTTCGTCGAAATATTCCTTGCCGGCGCCCACGACGCCGAAGCCGATGGTGCCGATCCAGTGCGGAACGCCTGTCGCCTGGCGCAGGAAAATGCAGATTTCGTCGAAGGAATCGGCATAGGCGTCCGTTACGTAGAGAAAGCCCAACCGGTGCGATGCATCGAGTTCGCCAAGTCCGATGATGATGTCCCGCGCCGCATCCTGCCAGGTTGCGCCGCCCGCATGGGCCGCGCGAAATTCATTTGCCATGGTCACCTCGGTTCTTCCGCCAGCGCCTGCACCACGGTCGGCAGAATGCGTTCGACGATCTCGGCGACGCCCTCTGCGTTGGGGTGCATGCCGTCGGCCAGGTTCAGTGCCGGATCGCCCGCAACCCCTTCCAGGAAAAAGCGGTACAACACGACATTGTGATCGTGCGCCAGTTCCTCATAAATCGCATTGAATTCCTTACCGTATTCCGATCCCATATTCGGCGGCGCCAGCATGCCGACCAGCATGACACGGGCGTTCTGCTGTTTCACCCCCGTGATGATGGCGTCCAGATTGCGGCGTGTCACGGCCGGGTCGACGCCGCGCAGCGCATCGTTCGCGCCCAGCGAGACAATAACCAGATCGGGGCGTTCCTGCATCAGCCAATCCAGGCGGGCCAGACCGCCGGCGGTCGTGTCGCCGGAAACGCCGCCATTGACCACGCGAACTTCGTGCCCAGATTCCCGGAGGGCGGTCTCCAGCCTTGACGGGAAACTGTCGCGCCCACTTAGTCCGTAGCCGGCGGTAAGGCTGTCGCCGAGCGCAAGTATGGTATCCGCCCCGGCGGGCGCCCAGACGAGCGTTGTCAATAATAGGATTCCGGGGAATAAACGCTTTGTCACGAACAGGTTTTTCATGGACGACTTGAACGCTTCCATCAGTGCCGACCCGATTGTCGGGCTGGACGATGTAACACTCACGCTGAACAGCGGCGCCGGGGCGGTCAACATCCTGCGCGGCATTGATCTGCGGGTGGCGGCAGGGGAATCGGTCAGTGTCATGGGTCCTTCCGGTGCGGGTAAAACCTCGCTGATGATGGTTGTCGCCGGTCTTGAACAGGCGTCGGGCGGAACGGTGAGGGTTGCGGGGCAGGATCTGAGACGTCTCAGTGAAGACAGTCTGGCGTTGTTCCGTCGCAATAATATGGGAATCGTGTTTCAGGACTTCCACCTGATTCAGACCATGACCGCGCTGGAAAATGTCGCGATCCCGCTGGAGCTCGCCGGCCGAGACGATGCGATGGAGCGCGCCGCCGCCGGATTGCGCGATGTCGGCCTCGGCGAACGGCTGGCGCATTACCCGGGCCAGTTGTCGGGCGGCGAACAGCAGCGGGTGGCGCTGGCGCGCGCCTTCGCGGCAGGGCCGCGGCTGCTGCTGGCGGATGAACCGACCGGCAACCTGGATCACGATACCGGCAATCATATCGTCGACCTGATGTTCCGGATGTCGACGGAGCATGGCACGACGCTGATCCTGATCACCCATGAACCGGCGCTTGCGGGGCAATGCGCCCGGCAGATCCGGCTGGAGGACGGGCTGATCGTCGCCGATAGCGGTTCGCCGGCCATTGCCGCGGCGGGAGCGACCGGCGCATGAACAACCTGCGTCTGGCCTGGCGGATTGCGCGGCGCGAACTGCGCGGCAGCATGCG
Organism: Alphaproteobacteria bacterium; assembly: GCA_040905865.1. Taxonomy (NCBI): domain Bacteria; kingdom Pseudomonadati; phylum Pseudomonadota; class Alphaproteobacteria; species Alphaproteobacteria bacterium. The sequence continues at coordinate 53,925 of JBBDQU010000046.1, read as the reverse complement.
CAGTTTCCGGATTTTCCTGCTGTGCCTCGCCACCGGCGTGGCGGCGATTGCCGCCATCGGGTCGTTTTCCGAGGCGTTGAATTCAAGCATGCGAACCGATGCGCGCGGCATCCTCGGCGGGGATATCGATCTGCGGCTGTCGCACTACCCGGCGAATGCGGAACAGCTTGCCTGGCTGCACGGGGAGGGACGGGTTTCGAATGTCATCCAGATGCGGTCCATGGCGCGCGCGGCGAACACCAGCTCGCTGATCGAACTGAAGGCGGTGGATGAAGCCTATCCGCTGTTCGGCAGGGTCGTTCTGGCGCCGGCCATGCCATTGCCGGACGCCCTGGCCCGGCAGGGCGAAGACTGGGGCGCGGTGGCCGAACCGGGGCTGCTGGCCCGGCTGGGCCTCGCCGTGGGCGACCGGATGCGGATCGGCGATGCCTGGTACCGCGTCACCGCGGCGCTGACGCGCGAGCCGGACCAGGCGGGGCGGGGGCTGGCCTTCGGGTTTCGGGTCATCGTCAGCCGCGCCGCGCTGGAGGCCAGCGGGCTGATCACGCCGGGCAGCCTGATCCGCTATCACTACCGCATCGGCCTGCCGCGGCAGGACATGGTCGCCGCGTGGCGGGAGCGGCTGAACGAGCGGTTTCCCGAGGCGGGATGGCGAGTGCGCGACACCGGCAACGCTTCGCCGGGTCTGGGCCGCGCCGTGGAGCGGATTTCCGTTTTCCTGGTCGTGATCGGGCTGACGGCGCTGCTGGTCGGGGGCGTCGGGATCGGCAATTCGGTGCGCGCCTTTCTGCTGTCGCGGACCCAGACCATCGCAACGCTGAAATGCCTCGGCGGCTCCGGCGCGATGATTTTTCAGGTGTACCTGATCCAGGTCATGATTCTGGCGTCGCTCGGAATCGCCGCGGGGCTGGTCGCCGGCGGGTTGCTGCCGCTGGCCGCGGGGGCGGTTCTCGCCGGGCGCCTGCCCATCGAACCCGAATTTGGCGTTTTCGCCAGACCGCTGGCGCTGGCGGCGCTGTTCGGTTACCTGGTTACCTTTACGTTCTCGTACTGGCCGCTGGCCCGCGCCCGCGCCATTTCGGCGGCGACGCTGTTCCGGCACAAGATCGCCGCGGAAGGCAGGCTGGACCGCCGCGCCGTGCTGGTCATGGCCGGCCTCGTGATCCTGCTGGCGGTCGTCGTTATCGCCAGTGCGGATGATCGACGCCTGGCCGCCTATTTTGTCGCCGGTTCGACCGTCGCCCTGCTGGCGTTCCGGCTGTCGGCCAGCGCCGTTCAGAAACTGGCGGCGCGGCTGCCGCATATCCGGCAGGCGCATCTGCGTCTCGCGATCGCCAACCTGCACCGTCCCGGCGCGCCGACGGCGGCGATTTCAACCTCGCTCGGCATGGGGCTGACGGTCCTGATCGCGGTGGCGCTGATCGAGGGCAATCTGTCCCGGTACCTGGGCGAATCCCTGCAGAAACAGGTACCGGGCCTGTTCTTTATCGACATCCAGTCCGGCCAGGTGGAAGGCTTCGACCGGTTGGTGGCGGAAACGCCCGGCATCGGTGAAATGCGGCGGGTGCCCATGCTGCGCGGCCGGATTACCGCGATCGGCGGCACGCCCGTCGATGAATTCCCGGCGCCGGCCGATTACGGCTGGGTCCTGCGGGGCGACCGGGGACTGACCTGGGCCCGCGAGGCGCCCGGCGAAGGCAGCGAAGTGGTCGAGGGCGCCTGGTGGCCCGCCGATTACAGCGGTCCGCCGCTGCTGTCCTTCGATGAAGGGGCCGCGCGCGCCTTCGGAATCGGAATCGGCGATAAAATCACGCTGAATGTGCTGGGCCGGGAATTTGTAACCGAAATAGCTAATCTGCGCCGGATCGACTGGGACAGCTTCTCGATCAATTTCGTCATGATCCTGTCGCCGGGATTGCTGGACGGTGCGCCGCAGTCGCATATCGCGACGGTCCGCACCGACGATCCCGCCCGCGAACAGGCGCTGGAAAGCGCCGTCATCCGGGAATTCCCCAATATCACGGCGATCCGGATACGGGAAATCCTCGACCGGCTACGCGAGGTGGCGGGCAACCTTGCGACCGCGATTCGGTCTGTCGCCGGCATTGCGATCGTGACCGGGTTGCTGGTGCTGACGGGAGCGATCCTGGCCAGCCGCAAGCAGCGGATTTACGACGCCGTCGTCCTCAAGGTGCTGGGCGCAACGCGGCGGGACGTTCTGCTGGCTTTCCTGATCGAGTTCATGCTGCTGGGGCTGGTAACGGCGGTGATCGCCGGAATTGTCGGCACGGCGGCGGCCTGGGGTATCGTGACGCAACTGATGAACGCGGAATGGTTTTTCGCGCCCGGCGCGGTCATCGTCACGGCGCTGGCCTGTCTGGCGGCGACTGTCGCGGTGGGGACTGCCGGAACATGGTCGGCGCTGGGCCGAAAGGCCGCGCCGCTATTGCGGAACGAATAGAAAATTCGTCGATATGACGGGCTATCAGCTTGAAATTCCGGCAGAACGTCGCGATATTAGTCGCAACTTGAATTTCAATCTTGCTCAAAGGGGGCAGAAATGGCTTTGACGCCACGGCAACGTACGATTTCCATGGGCACGGGGGCTGCCGGCCGTACCGGCATCGACGAAGGCCTGCGGAGTTACATGCTCCGTGTGTACAACTACATGTCGGTCGGCCTCGCCATGACGGGCGCCGTTGCCTTTACGGCAGCGCACACGCCGGCAATTCTGAATGCGCTGTATACACAGTCCGCGACGGGCGGGTTGCAGCCTTCGATCCTGGGATGGATCGTGACCTTTTCGCCGCTGGCCTTTGTCTTCATGATCGCGCCGGCCATGCGCCGCTTCAGCGCGCCGACGGTACAACTCCTGTTCTGGGCCTTCGCCGGCCTGATGGGCCTGTCCCTGTCGCATATTTTCCTGACCTATACGGGCACGAGCATCGCGCGGGTGTTCTTCATCACCGCCAGTGTGTTTGCGGCCATGAGCCTGTATGGCTACACGACCAAGCGTGACCTGACCGGTCTGGGCAGTTTTCTGTTCATGGGCCTGATCGGCATCATTATCGCCATGGTCGTGAACATCTTCCTGCAGTCCAGCATGATGCACTTCATCATCTCGATTGTCGGCGTTCTGGTGTTCGTCGGGCTTACCGCCTATGACACGCAGAACATCAAGTCGGAATACGATGTCAGCGACAGCGGCGATGTTGCGCAGAAAAAGGCGATTTACGGGGCGTTGCGCCTGTATCTCGACTTCATCAACCTCTTCATCATGATGCTGCACCTGTTCGGCAACCGCGAATAACATTCGCGCCCTTCACGGGGATGCGGACCGCCCGGATCACAAGATGGTCCGGGCGGTTTTGTTTTGGGCCGGTCCTGTATCCGAAGCGGCGGTTTGCCGTATCATCGGCGTGACATGATCCTGCTGTTTACCGATTTCGGCTTCGAAGGCCCGTATGTGGGGCAGATGAAGGCCGTGCTGGCATCCGCGGCGCCGGGTGAAACCGTCATCGACCTGATGCATGACGCGCCGCGCCATGACCCGCGCAGCGCCGCCTACCTGCTGGCCGCGCTGGTGCCGGACATGCCGCCGGGCGCGATCTGCGTCGCCGTGGTGGATCCGGGCGTCGGCGGCGCCCGGCCGCTGGTGATCGTCGAAGCGGATGGCCGCTGGTTTACCGGGCCCGGCGAGGGGCTGTTCGAAATCCTGCAGCGCCAGGCGGAATCCGCCCGGCAGTGGCGGATCGACTGGCGGCCGCCGCGATTGTCGCCGTCTTTCCATGGGCGTGACCTGTTCGCGCCGGTGGCCGCCCGGCTGGCGCGGGGCGAGGTACCGGCCGTGACGGAACGGACCGATGGCTGGCGGACCGATCCCTCGCGGCCCGGCGCGGACTGGCCCGACGATCTGCCCGCGATCCTCTGGTTCGACCGGTTCGGCAATGCGGTGACCGGGCTGCGCGGCGCATCCTGCGATAGCGGGACGGTCATACGCGTGGGCGATACGGTCGTTCGCCATGCGCGGGTCTTTTCCGCCGTGCCGCGCGGAGAGATTTTCTGGTATGAAAATTCAAGCGGCATGGTGGAAATTGCCGTAAACTGCGGGTCGGCCGCCGATGTGCTGAACCTGCATGCGGGGGCGGCGATCCGTGTTGAGGCGCCTGCGTCCTGAGCGTGAACCGGGAGTGGAGACGGCATGTCCAGTCAGAAAGGCGGCCTGCAGGTCCTGGACCGAAAGACCTATGAGCCCGGCACACCGATCTTTCGCCAGGGCGACCCGGGCAATGCGGCCTATGTCGTGCAAAGCGGCGAAATTGAAATCTGGGTGTCGGAAAACGGCGAGAAGAGGGTCCTCGGGGTCGTGGCCGCCGGCGGAATTTTCGGCGAAATGGCGCTGATCGATAATGCGGCGCGCATGGCATCGGCGACCGCGATCAAGCCAAGCGTCTGCATCGTCATTCCGGACAGGCTGTTCCAGGAAAAAATGAGCGAGGCCGATACGTTCATTGTCGCCCTGCTGCGAATATTCTGCAGCAATATCAGGTCGATGCAGGTTTCCCGGGAAAAGAAAACGCCTCCGGAATAACCGCGCCTTCCGCCGCAAATGCGGAAATACCCAGAAAATCGGTCGGCACGTTATCTATTATTTAGAATAACGGTGTAATTTCACTCATATTCCAATAATTTCCGTGTAATTTTTTCTTATATCAAAAAAATCGTATAATTCGGAAAAAATATCGAAGAAACAGACAAATGTGACGCGTGTCACTGTCAGTTTTTCAAAATTGTCAGAATATCATCGCAACTGGTACACAGATTGAGGTGATCGATATGATGATTCATTGTGCCGCCATTCGTGAAGCGTACAAGGCTATCCTGGCGGATTGGGCGCTGAACGCGCAGGACGTGAAGGAGCACGAAAACCAGCTGATCCATCAGACCGCTGTGCTGGCGTCGATCCACCTGAACGCCAATGTTTCAGAAGAAAACGTCCGTAACGTTGTCGGCCTCGCCCATTAGATCAGATCGTGGTTTGTTGGAATTGTCCATGGCGATCCAACAATCACCTGATGCGCTATAGGGAATGGGATTAAGCTTCGCGCCGTGTTGTCGATCAAATGCGTGCGGGGAAGGGCTATGGCCAAGGCGAAGGGGCTGATGATTGCGGCGATGGAGCCGCAGGCGACCGAAGAGGAAGAGTTCAACGACTGGTACGACCTGGAGCATTTCCCCGAGCGGCGGGACGCCCCCGGCTTCCTGATGGCGCAGCGCTGGATCTGCGTGCAGGGCTGGCCGCGCTACCTGGCGTTCTACGACCTGGACAGCGTCGATGCGGTGCATAGCGCGGCGTACAGCGCCTTCATCGGCGAGAACCTGTCGGTCTGGTCGCGCCGGGTATTGTCGCGGGTGCTGGGCAATTACCGGATGGAAGGCACGCTGATCTATCCCGATGACGCGATTTCGGTGCCGAAGGACGAGGCCGGATACATGGTGCTGATCCGCTTCGCCGGCGCCGGGCCGAACGGGGCCACCGAAATAATCGACGGCCTGCGCCGGCAGTTCGAATCCCGGCCGGAGGTCCGCCAGTTGCGCGTCTTCCGCGACGACGAAAACGCCGGTCGGGAATTCCTCGGCGTGCTGGAACTTGCCGCACCCCTCGGCAGCCTGACCGTGGATATGGGCCGGATGGGCCCGGATTGCGGCACCATCCGCATGATGAACCTGTATACGCCCTATCTGCGCCGCGGGGTTTAGGGCGCGGTGCCGCATCGCGATGAAAAAGAAAGGGGGAATCCGCGCGCCGGGTCATCTGCTTGTTGACAGGAACAGGGAATAGCGCAAATTGTCCGCCATGATCCGGCTCTGCCAGGCTGCGATGTGCGGCCTGGAACCCGGGGGCTCTAACAGCGGATTACGCCCATGCGCACGCTCGTTACCGCATTAGTGTTCATCGCCGCCGGCGCCGTTTCGGCCGCCGAGGAAAAGCTGCTCAATATCTACAACTGGTCCGACTACATCGCGGAGGACACCCTGTCACGTTTCACCGCCGAAACCGGAATCAGGGTGAATTACGACGTGTACGATTCAAACGAGATCCTCGAGGCCAAGCTGATGGCCGGCTCGTCGGGCTACGATGTCGTCTTCCCGTCCGTATCGCCCTTTGTCGCGCGCCAGATCAAGTCGGGCATCTACCGCAAGCTCGACGGCGCCCTGCTGCCCAACAGGGACAAGCTCTCGGCATCGACGATGAAGGCGCTGACCGGCAGCGATCCCGGCAATGCCTATGTCGTGCCGTATATGATTGCCGGGACCGGCGTCGGCTTCAATGCCGCCAAAGTGGCGGCGGCGCCCGGCGCGCCGACCGACAGCTGGGCGCTGATCTTCGATCCGGAATGGGCGAAGAAGCTGTCGGCCTGCGGCATCACTCTGCTGGACGATTCGAACGAGGTTTTCGCGGCCGCCTATGCCTATCTCGGCATCGATCCGGCGACCGAAAAGAAGGAAGACCTGGACAAGGCGACGGCCCTGATCATGGGGGTCCGGCCGTTTATCCGGTATTTCCATTCCTCCAGCTACATCAACGATCTCGCCAATGGCGATGTCTGCGTGTCGCATGGCTATGGCGGCGACCTGATCCAGTCCCGCGACCGGGCGGCGGAAGCGAAGCAGGGGGTCGATGTGCAGGTTTACCTGCCGAAGGAAGGCGCGCAGGCGGTTATCGACGTGATGGCCATACCCGCCGACGCGCCGCATCCCGAAAACGCCCATGCCTTCATCAATTTCATGATGCGTCCGGACGTGGTCGGCCCGATCACCAACGCGGTGGGATACGCCAATGCGGTGGACGGTGCGGAAGCCTTTGTCAGCGAGGAGCGGTTGAAAGATCCCGTGGTCTATCCGAGCAAGGCAACCCGCGACCGGATGTTCGTGGTGCCGTTGAAATCGCCGTCATATGACCGTTTGCGGACCCGCAGCTGGACGCGGATCAAAACCGGGCAATGAACAGGACGACGGAGCCGGCCGGCGCCATCCTCAGCATGGAGGCCGTGACGCGCCGCTTCGGCGCCGATACCGCCGTCGACGGCGTCGATCTGGCGGTGTATGGCGGCGAACTGTTCGCGCTGCTCGGCCCATCCGGCTGCGGCAAGACGACGTTGCTGCGGATGATCGCCGGATTCGAAGTCCCGAACGAGGGCCGTGTGCTGATCGACGGCCAGGACATGACCGGCGTGCCGCCCTATGAGCGGCCGGTGAACATGGTGTTCCAGTCCTACGCCCTGTTTCCGCATATGACGGTGGCGCAGAACGTCGCCTACGGGTTGAAACAGGAAGGCATGGCGCGGTCGGAGCGCGATGACAGGGTGGCGGAGGTGCTGCATCTGGTCGAGCTGTCGGCGCTGGCCAAACGCAAGCCGGACCAGTTGTCCGGCGGCCAGCGCCAGCGCGTCGCCCTGGCGCGGGGACTGGCGAAGCGGCCGAAGATCCTGCTGCTGGACGAACCGCTGGGCGCGCTGGACCGGAAGCTGCGCGAACGCACGCAGTTCGAACTGGTCAACCTGCAGGAACGGATCGGCATTACCTTCATCATGGTTACCCATGACCAGGAAGAGGCGATGACCATGTCCGACCGGATCGCCATCATGGACAAGGGGCGCATCCATCAGATCGGCGCGCCGCGCGACGTCTACGAAGATCCGCAATCCCGCTTCGTCGCCGATTTCATTGGCGCCGCGAACCTGATGGCGGGGCAGATCGAGTCGGTGAAGGAAGGGGTGGCGACAGTACGGCTGAGCGCCGCCGACGCCGTCATGACGGTTCCGTCCGAACTGCCGCTGACCGAGGGCGATGCGGTGACGGTCATGGTCCGGCCGGAGCGGATCGCCGCCTGGCGGGACGCCGATACCGCGGCGCCGGGTAACACGCTGACCGGCGTCGTCAGCGATATCGCCTATCTTGGCGACCTGTCGATCTACCATGTGCAGGTGTCCGAGGGGCTGAAGGTGCAGGTCGCGATGGCCAACCGGCACCGGTCCGACCATGCGCCGCTGACCTGGGACGATGCGGTCACGCTGTCCTGGTATCCTGGCGACGGGCTGGTGCTGACCGCATGACAACGGAGCGGCGCCGCAACCGGCACCCCGGCCGGACCCTCGTGACGGCCATTCCCTTCGTCTGGCTGGCGCTGTTCTTCCTGGCGCCCTTCGTCATCATCATGCTCATCTCGCTGAGCACCCAGCGCTTCGGCATTCCGCCCTATGAGCCGCTGATCGCCGATGGCGCGATCATGGCGAAGCTGGACAATTACGCCTTCCTCATCGACGACCCGCTATATATCAGCGCGCTGCTCAGTTCATTGCGGATCGCGGCGCTCTCGGCGGCGATCGCCCTTCTGATCGGATATCCCATCGCGCTGGCTATCGCGCGCAGTCCGCGGCGGCACCGGCCGCTCCTGCTGCTGGCGGTCGCCCTGCCGTTCTGGACCTCGTTCCTGATCCGCGTCTATGCCTGGATGGGCATCCTGCGCAACGAGGGGCTGGTCAACGGCGCGCTGATGGGTCTGGGGATCATCGATACGCCGCTGCCGATGATGCAGAGCGCCTTCGCGGTGCATCTCGGCATCGTCTATTCCTATCTGCCGTTCATGGTGCTGCCGCTGTATGCGTCGCTGGAACGCCAGGATGGAAGTCTGCTCGAGGCCGCCTCCGACCTCGGCGCGACGCCGTGGCGGGCGTTCTGGACGGTGACCTTTCCGCTGTCGCTGCCGGGCGTGCTGGCCGGGTTCCTGCTGGTCTTCATTCCCGCCGTCGGCGAGTTCGTGATCCCGGAACTGCTGGGCGATTCCGGGACGCTGATGATCGGCAAGGTGCTGTGGACGGAATTCTTCAACAATCGCGACTGGCCGCTCGCCGCGGCGCTGGCGGTGGTCGTGCTGGCGCTGATCGTCGCGCCGCTTGCCTGGCTGGAGCATATCCGGCTGAAACGCGAAGAGGCGCGGTCATGACGCGGTTGTCTCCCTGGCTGATCGCGGCGCTCGCCTTCGGCTACGTGTTCCTGTACGGGCCGATCCTGTCGCTGGTGATCTATTCGTTCAACGATTCGCGGCTGGTCACCGTGTGGGGCGGGTTCTCGACCCGCTGGTACGGCGCGCTGCTGGAAAACGAGAAACTTCTGGGGGCGGCGTTCCTCAGCCTCAAGATCGCCGCTTTTTCGGCCACCGGCGCGGTGGTGCTGGGTACGCTCTGCGCCATCGCGCTGGTCCGCTTCGGACGGTTTCGCGGGCGGTTGCTGTTTTCCGCGATGACGACGGCGCCGCTGGTCATGCCGGAAGTCATCACCGGGCTGTCGCTGCTGCTGCTGTTCGTGACGATGCAGCAGCTGACCGGCTGGCCCGAAGGGCGCAGCCCGCTCACGATAACCATCGCGCATGTCACCTTTGCCACGGCCTATGTTGCGGTCGTCGTCAAGGCGCGCCTGTCGCAGGTGGATTCCAGCCTGGAGGAAGCGGCGCTCGATCTCGGCGCGCGGCCGCTGAAGGTCTTTATGACCATTACCCTGCCGCTGATCGCGCCGTCGCTGATCGTCGGCTGGCTGCTCGCCTTCACCCTGTCGCTGGACGACCTGGTGATCGCCAGTTTCGTCTCCGGTCCCGGCTCCAGCACCCTGCCGATGGTTGTCTTCTCCAGTGTCCGGCTGGGGCTCAGCCCGGAAATCAACGCGCTGGCGACGATCCTGCTGGGAACGGTCATCATCGGCGCGTTCGCGGCCTGGCGGCTGTTTTCCCCACGGAAATCGGCTCACTGAAGGGATGCGCCGATTTTCATCGGTGCGGGCTTGTCCCCGGATAAGAGGGCGTTTACGGTCGCGGTCCCTGCGGCAGGCTTCCGGTGAAGGCAACATATGACGAATGAAAACAGGCCCGGATGGGAACCGCCCTGGACACTGGAGGAACGGCTGAAATTCGCCCTGGTGCCGGCGGGCCTGTATATGCGCTACCGGACGAACAAGGAATGTCGCCGTGGCGAGGGCGAGGTGGCGCTGCTGCCCTTCCTCGCCGATCCGGCCCGGGTCAGTCTCGATGTCGGCGCGAACAAGGGGGTCTATACCTGGTTCCTGCGGCGCTATTCGCGCGAAGTGCATGCCTTCGAACCGAACCCGAAAATGTTCCGGTTCCTGCAGCGACTGGCGGGGAACAATGTTCATGTATCGCGCAGCGCCCTGTCCGATGAAAGCGGCGAGGCGACACTGCGGGTGCCGCGGCACCGGCGGGGCGGGTTTTCCAATCAGGGCGCCAGCCTGAGCGCGGTGAAGGTTGCCGACGGCTACGAAGGGGTCGCCATCGACGCGCGGCGGCTGGACGATCTCGGTATTACCGATATCGGTTTCATCAAGATCGACGTGGAAGGATTCGAACAGGCGGTGCTGGCCGGGGCGCGCGAAACCATTGCCCGCGACCGCCCGAGCCTGCTGATCGAGATGGAGGAAGTGCATACGGGGAAGCCGATCGAGGAGGCAATCGCCCGGGTCGAGGCAATGGGCTACCGCGGCCTGTTTCTCCGCCGCGGCGTGCTGCGTCCGATAGAGGCCTTCGACGGCGACCGCAATCACCGCAAGGCTGCAAGCCGGCAGGATTATGTGTTCAATTTCATATTCCTGCCGCGTGAGGACAGCTTTTAAGACATACCGGCCGGGTCAGTGGCTGATATATTCCCGCAGATGCGAGGCTTCGCTTTCCAGTTCCTGCAATCGCTGTTTCACGGCGTCGCCGATGCTGACAATGCCGGATAAAGCGCCATCTTCCACGACGGGAACATGGCGAATCCGCCAGTCCGTCATCAACTCCATCACCTCCGTCACCGTATTTTCGGGCGTGCAGGTGCGGACCCCGCAGGTCATGATCGACTCGACCAGATCATCCAGCAGGCTGGCGCCCTGATTTGACAGTCCGGCAATGATGTCCCGCTCGGAAAGAATACCATCGATATTTTTTTCGTCCCGGCTGACGACAAGGGCGCCGATCCGTCTGGTTTTCAGGATATCGATGGCTGCGGAAATTGTGGCATCCGGCCGGATGGTGGCGACCATGCGGCCCTTGTCGTGCAAAATCGATTTTACGTGCATGAGTGTTCCTCCATTGCCAAGTGACAAAAGATCAACGCTCCCCGCACAACGTGCTGCGCATTTCAGTTATGTGGCGGCCCGTTTCGTGCCTATCCCCAACCCCGATCTTATCCGGGTTGGGGCAAATAGCAATAGTAACAATTATTGGCGATGCTGATTGGAAATAATACCCGAAGTATATTATTGCAGCGAATCAATGCGCTGCCGCACCTGGGCGCGTTCCTGCGATCCGGCCGGAAGCTGCTGCAGCGCTTTTTCCAGCAGTATTTTCGCCTGATCCGGATTGCCGGCCGCCGCTTCGGCCTCGGCGACGAACCACAGGGCCTCGATATTGTCCGGTGACAGGGCCAGGACCCGGCGCATCGTGGCGACGGAATCCGCATTGGGCCGATCCCCGTTGGCGCCGCGAATTGTGCGTCCGTACAGGACCAGCAGGTCGATATTGTCCGGCAGCGCCTTTACGGCCTCTGCCAGGGCATCGCGCGCCTCTTCCAACTTGCCCAGCACACCGTAGGACCGGGCCAGTTGCGTCCAGCCGGCGACGTCGTCCGGATTTTCCTTCAGCCTGTCAGCCAGTTGCGCGACCATGCCTTCGATCATCGCCTGGCGGTCCTCGGGCGACATGTTCTGCGCATCCGCCATCTGTTCCGGCGTCGGGCCGCGTCGCCTTTCCACGGGCTGCGCCGCCTCCAGCCCCAGTTCGCCGGCCAGTTCGGCAAGCTGTTGCATCGGGAAGGGTGCTGCGGCGAAATGCTTGCGCGCCTCCGCCAGGGCTGCCAGCGCCTTGTCCCTTTTGTTCTGGACGGAATAGGCGCGGATCAGCCGCTGCCAGCCGCTGAAGTCGCGCGGGTCCTCCGCCAGTCGCTGGGCCAGACCTTCGATCATGCCGTCGATCATCGCCTGGCGTTCCTCGGGCGACATCTGGGCGGCGGCGGCCATTTCCGCCTTGGTCGGGCCGCTTTGCGGGCCGGAATCGGGCGACTGCGTTTCCGGCATGACCGTGGCGACGTCGAGACCCAGGGCTTCCGCGGTATTCCGGATCCGGTCGCGCACGGCGGGCACCCAGGGCGCATCCCCCGGCGAATCAGCCAGCAGCGCCGTCCATTGATCCAGCGCCTCCTGGCGGTTGCCTGCCTGGTCTTCGGCCAGCGCCATATAGAAACGGGCGCGGGAATCGTCCGGATCCAGCTTCAGCGCATTCCCGAAGGCCGTGCGGCTGGTAGGGGTCACGACGCTCGACGCGGCCATGAACAGCGCCTCGCCATAGGCGGAATACAGGCTGGGTTCGCCGGTTTCCAGCGTCAGCGCCCGTTCGAACGCGGCGACCGATTCCCGATAACGGCCGATCGACATATAGGTGCGCGCCAGCAGGACCCAGCCCTGCAGGTCGTCGGGTTCGTTTTCGAGCCGCTTTGCCAGCGTCGCCGCCGAGGCCTCCAGGCTGTTCGCCGCCTCGCCGCCGGCGGCGGTCTGCGTCCGTTCGCCGGCGCGCTCGGCAAAGGGCAGGCCGGGCAGGTGCGGCGCGCCCTGCTGTGTATAGAGGCCCAGCGCCAGTCCCGGGATGGCGATGGCCAGGATCACGGCCAGGCCCTTGTTCAGGCTGCGGGAGTCGGTCGGGACTGCGCTGTTCCGCTTCCGGTCGGCCAGCAGGATGCGACGGGAAATTTCCGTTTTCGCGGCCTGCGCCTGTTCGGCGGTCAGCAGGCCCCTGTCGTAGTCATGGCCGACCTGGTCGAGTTGATCCTTGTAGACCTCGATATCGTAGGCGGCGGCATCCTCGCCCGGCCCGCGCCTGCGGATCAGCGGGATCAGCACGGCCGCAATGGCGGCAAGACTCATGAAGACGGCAATTATCCAGACGGTCATGGGCGTGCGTCACCCCCGTCGAGCAGGGCGGCGAGCCGCTCCCGTTCTTCCGGGCTCAGGCGTTCGGGCGCATCGCTGCCATCCGTCAGGGCGGTCCGGCGTCGTCGGTACCAGACCGCCAGCCCGGCCACGGCGATCAGGAACACGACGGCGGGGCCGAACCACAGGAAATAGGTCTTGCCCTTTACCGGCGGGCGCAGCAGGACGAAATCGCCATAGCGCGAGACCAGATAATCCATCACCTGCGCGTCGCTGTCGCCGGCCACCAGCCGCTCGCGCACGAGGATCCGAAGGTCGCGGGCGAGGTCGGCATTGGAATCGTCGATCGACTGGTTCTGGCAGACCAGGCAGCGGATGTCGCGGGAGAGTTCGCGCGCGCGCCCTTCGAGGACCGGGTCCTTCAGGATTTCGTCGGGCTGGACGGCAAGCGCCGGCAGGCTGAACAGGGCCAGCAAGCACGAGACAAGGGCGGTGCGGATGATCATCGCCGAAGCTCCTCGATCAGGGGCAGGATGGTTTCTTCCAGCGTTTCGGGAAACATCGGCCCGACATGGCGGTACCGGACCCGGCCTTCCCGGTCGATGATGTAGGTTTCAGGGACGCCATAGACGCCCCAATCGATTCCGGCGCGGCCGGAAAGGTCATGGCCGATCCGCTGATAGGGGTCGCCCAGTTCGTCCAGCCAGGCAAGCGCGTCGTTTTTCCGGTCCTTGTAGTTGATGCCGTATATCGGCACGGTTCCTTCTTCCGCCAGCCGCATCAGCACCGGGTGTTCCGCCCGGCAGGGCACGCACCAGGACGCAAAGACGTTGATCAGGCTGACCTCGCCGCCAAGGTCGGCTTTCGCAAGGCCCGGCTTGTCCGGTTTGAGCGGTTCCAGCGCGAATTCCGGCGCGGGCTTGTCGATCAGGGCGGAGGGCAGAATTTTCGGGTCCTTGGTCAGGCCGATGGCGAAATAGGCGGCGATGCCGAGAAACAGCACCAGCGGCAGCAGAAACAGGGCCCGGGTCATCGAATGAATCCTATTCCGCCGGCGCCGGGCTGGTTACGCCGCCGGGTTCCGCCGGGCGGCGTGCCGGGGCGCCGATGCGCAGGCGGCGGTCGGTCAGCGAAACGCAGCCGCCCAGCACCATCAGCGCACCGCCCGCCCACAACCAGGGCACCAGCGGCTTGTAATAAACCTTCGCGACCCAGCGGCCGGGCCCGTCCGGCTGGCCGAGGACGGCGTAAAGGTCGGAAATGCCGTTGCTGTACAGCGCGGCTTCCGTCGTTTCGGTACCCTGCACGAAATACCGCCGCCGCTCGGGCGCCAGTTCGGTCAGCCTTTCGCCGTCGTGCCGGACCGTGAATACGCCGCGTTGCGCGGCGTAATTGGGGCCCTGGATATTATCGACGCTGCGCAGGGTGAATTCGTAACCGGCTAGGGCGACAGATTCACCGGGCTTGAGGCTCTTCGTCGCTTCTTCCTGCCAAATGGATGCGCCCGTGGCGCCGGCGACGAGGACAGCGAAGCCGAAATGCGCCAGGGTCATGCCCCAGGCGGAGCGGGGCAGACCGGCGGCGCGATGCAGCACCTCGCCCAACGGCGCGCGGCCAAACCCGATGCGCCCGCCGAACTCCACCAGAACCGCCGCCGCGAGCCAGCCGGCGACGCCTAATCCCAGCGCGCCGAAAACCGAGCGGCCCCAGGTCAGGTAGCCGGCGACGGCGATGGCGACCGCGCCGGCGACGAAGGCGAATTTGAGCCGGCCCAGGGCACCGGCCAGGTCGCCCCGTTTCCAGGCCAGCAGTGGCCCGAATCCCAGCGCGACGATCAGCGGAGTCATGATCGGCACGAAGGTCGCGTTGAAGAAGGGCGGTCCGACGGAAATCTTGCCCAGTTCCATGGCGTCGACCAGCAGCGGATACAGCGTGCCGATAAACACGGTCGCCGTCGCGGTTGCCAGCAGCAGGTTGTTCAGCACCAGCCCGCCTTCGCGGCTGATCGGGGCGAACAGCCCGCCGCCCTTCAGCCCCGGTGCGCGCCAGGCATACAGCGCCAGACTGCCGCCGATGGCGACGATCAGCAGCGCCAGGATGAACACGCCGCGTTCCGGGTCGGTGGCGAAGGCATGGACCGAGGTCAGCACGCCCGACCGGACCAGGAAGGTGCCGATCAGGCTGAGCGAGAAGGTGATGATCGCCAGCAGGATGGTCCAGGATTTCAGCGCATCGCGCTTTTCCACCACGATGGCGGAATGCAGTAGCGCGGTACCCACCAGCCAGGGCATGAAGGAGGCGTTCTCCACCGGGTCCCAGTACCACCAGCCGCCCCAGCCGAGTTCATAATACGCCCACCAGCTGCCCAGCACGATGCCGCCGGTCAGGAAAAGCCACGCCACCAGCGTCCAGGGCCGTACCCAGCGCGCCCAGGCGGCGTCGACCTTGCCCTCGATCAGGGCGGCGATAGCGAAGGAGAATGCCATCGAAAACCCGACATAGCCGACATAGAGCATCGGCGGATGCAGGACGAGGCCGATATCCTGCAGCAGCGGGTTCAGGTCGCGCCCGTCAACCGGCGCGGGGTCGAGCCGTTCGAACGGGTTCGAGGTCAGCAGGATGAACAGCAGGAAGGAGAAGGCGATCATCGACTGGACCGACAGCGCGCGCGCCTTCAGCGACGGCGGCAGGTTGCCGCCGAACAACCCCACCATCGCGCCGAACAGGGCCAGGATCAGCACCCACAGCACCATCGACCCTTCGTGGTTGCCCCATGCCGCGGAGACCTTGAAGATCATCGGCTGCAGCGAATTGGAGTTCTGCGCCACGTTCACGACGCTGAAGTCGCTTATGGCGAAGGAATAGACGAGGCAACCGAAACTGGCGGCGACGCAGGCGAACTGCACGACGGAGGCGGGCGCCGCGATACCCATCCATCCGGCATCGTTCCGCGCCGCGCCGGTCAGCGGGACGATCGCCTGCACCAGGGCGACGACGAGCGCCAGGATCAGCGCGAAATGCCCAATTTCAGCGATCAATTTTCGGCCTCCATCGGCGATGATTCGCCTTTCCACTTGCCGGACCGTTTCAGGGCGTCGGCGACTTCCGGCGGCATGTAATTTTCGTCATGCTTGGCCAGTACGGAGGTTGCGTGGAAGCTGCCATCCGCTTCCAGCCAGCCTTCGCTGACCACGCCCTGTCCCTCGCGGAACAGATCCGGCAACAGGCCCGTATAGCTGACGACAGTCGTATTGTTGAAATCGGTAATGTCGAAGCGTGTCTGCCCGTCCGTGCCGGTGCGCACGCTGCCTTCGGCAACGATGCCGCCGATCCGCACGGACTGTCCCTCCTTGACCGATTTCTCGATCAGGTCGGTCGGGCTGTAGAAATACAGGATATTGTCCTGGAAAGCGGTCAGCACGAGCGCCGCGGCGGCGCCCAGCATGAGCATGCCGATCAGGATAATCCGCATCCGCCGTTTCTTGCGGGTCGTCGGCGTGCGCCGCGTTGCGGTCATGCTCATGGCCGTGCCTCGCTTTCCGGTGCCGCGCGGCGCTGCCGGCGCAGCGATTGCGCCAGGTCTTCGTTGCGCCGCATGCCGCGCAGGGAGGTAAACAGCAAACCGGCCAGGACCGCCGTCGCGATCCCGTATGCCGGCCAGATGAAACCGGCATACCCGTCCATGGCGAAGTATTCGACGAGGATTTGCATCAGACTTCCCCCTGTCCCAGGCGCATGTTGCGAATGCGCGTTGCCGCAAGCTCACTGCGGATGCGGACGATCAGCAACGCCAGATACAGTGCCGTGAAACCGAAAATCATGATCAGCAGCGGGGTGAGGATCGACGCGTGGATTGCCGGTCCGTCCATTCTGATCACGCTGGCCGGCTGATGCAGCGTGTTCCACCAGTCGACCGAAAACTTGATGACGGGCAGGTTGATCGCGCCCACCAGCGCCAGGATGCTGGCCCGGCTCTGGCCCTGTGCCGGATCGTCGAAGGCGTCGACCAGCGCGATATAACCGATATACAGGAAAAACAGGATCAGGAACGACGTCAGCCGCGCATCCCAGACCCACCAGGCGCCCCACATGGGCTTGCCCCACAGCATTCCTGTCGCGAGGGCGATGGCGGTGAAACAGGCGCCGATGGGCGCACTGGCCTTGGCGGCGAGGAATCCGAGCGGATGCTTCCAGATAAGCGCCGTCGCGCTGGCGATCGCCATGCCGGCGTATACGAACATCGCCATCCAGGCGGACGGCACGTGAATATACATGATGCGGACGGTTTCGCCCTGCTGGTAGTCGGGCGGGGACTGGATCAGGCCGAAATACAGCCCCACGACGATGGAAATGCCGGCCAGCCAGGCGCACCACGGCAGGGCCGGGTTCGCAATGCGGAGAAACTGATTGGGGTTCGCGAATCTGTGCATGGGCACCTATATAGTGACCAGACCCGTTGCGCGCCAAACCTTCTTTGCCAACACTGCGTTGCGCACCGAATTGTTATCGCCCCAGCAGCAGTGGATAGCGGGCTTCACCGCCGATTTCAAGCTTTCCCGCGCGGCATGCGGCGAGATGTCCGACCTGCGAAATTTGCCTCCGCAAGCGGCATTTGCCGCAAACGGGCGGCAATGACCGCAAGGCAGTCATTGCCCGCCGGCGGAAACCGGTGTGAACTGGGATATGCTGTATTCCTGGCGGGGCGACAAACCCATGCTGGACTCTTCGAAGCGGCCCGGCGCTCTGTCAGTTGGTCGAAAATAAAATCTGAGTTGCTTTTTTACCGCAGCGCCTGCCGGATGGCGGCGGCGCTGGCCCAGGGGGTGAGCGGGATGGCGGCGACCAGCATGGCGCCCAGGATGTAGTAATAGGGCCGCGGCGTCAGGCCCATGATCGCCGCATCGATGGCCGCAACGGCGAAAATCAGCGCCGGAATGTATAACGGCAGTACCAGGATCGACACCAGGATACCCGCGCGCCGCGCGCCCAGGGTCAGCGATGCGCCGACCGCGCCGATCAGGCTCAAAGTCGGGGTGACCAGCAGCATCACGGTGAACAGCGTGGCGTAGCCCGCATCCGGCAGGTTCAGCATCAGCCCGATGAACGGCGCCGCGACAATCAGCGGCAGTCCGGTCAGCACCCAGTGCGCCGCTACCTTGGCCAGCACCACGGCTTCCAGCGGCAGCGCGTTCATGGTCAGCAGGTCGAGCGACCCGTCCTCGAAATCGTTCAGGAATATCCGGTCGAGCGACAGCAGCACCGCCAGCATGGCGCAGACGGATACAACGCCGGGCGCGATCCGGGCGAGAATCGCAGGTTCCGGGCCGATTCCGAAAGGGAACAGCGCCGCGGTGATGATGAAGAACATTACGACCATTGACAGGTCCGACCCCTGGCGCAGGGAAATCCGCAGGTCGCGCAGGAATATCCGCCGCCATGCCCCCATCATGGCGCGAACGCCCTGCTGACGGCGAAATCATCCAGCACCAGCGATTGCGGCGCCTCGATGCCGAGGTCGGTATGGGTGGACAGCACGACGATACCGCTGTTTTCGCGATGCGCGGCGATTAACCGGACAAGCACCGCGACCGACGCCGTATCGAGGGCCACGGCCGGCTCGTCCAGCAGCCAGAGCGGTGCGGGGCTGGCGATCAGGCGGGCGAGGTTCAGCCGCCGGCGCTGCCCCGCCGAAAGCAGGCGCGCCGGGTTGTCCGCCATAGTCGCAAGCCCGAATGCCGCCAGCGCGTCCGCGACCCGCTGCGGCACCGGCGGCGATTGCGGCGCGTGGCGGATACCGGCCCAGAAGGCGAGGTTTTCAGCAACGGTAAGCATTGGTTTGACGGCGTCCTGATGGCCGACATAATGCAGCGTCGCGCGATGCGCCTCCGGATCGGCCAGAATGTCGTGATCGTCGCGATAAAGCGCGCCGTCGGCCGGCGGCAGCAACCCCGCCATAAGCCGCAGCAGGCTGGACTTGCCGCTCCCGTTCGGGCCGCTGAGTATCAGGGCGTCGCCCGCGGCGACGGCAAAACCCAGCCCGGCGAATACCATTCTCTCGCCGCGGATGCAGGTCAGGCCTTCGCCGGAAAATCCGGAGGGAGAAAATGTTGTGTCAGCCATGTGTCCGCAATCGGTGCCGCGATATCTTCAACAGGGTAGATCGGATCGTGTTTGCTGGATCGCCAGAGGCGATTCAGCAAACGCGATCCGATCTATAGCACACCGCCGTATCCCGCGGGCGGGGGGGCGATATGGGGCGGACCAAAAAAGAAAAAGAGCGGTTGCCGGGGGTGGGCCGGCAACCGCTCCAGAACGGGTGATCGGTGGGGGATCACCCGTATGAGGCTGACGGTCAGCCTCGCTGAGAGGGGAGGTCTCAGGCTATACATATGTGTTCTCATTCATGGTGCAGAAATGCCCCAATTAAGGCTTTTTTGTGAAATCTGGCTGCCGGTCCGCAAGTCGCGGGGCGTCCGCTAGTGGCCCGGTTCGATGGCGGTCGGTGCGAAGATCGTCTTGCGGTCCGCATCGGCTATCCGGTCAACGGCGCCGGCCGAGAACGCCTCAAGATACAGGGTGGTTTTTTCAAGCTTGCGGCTGATCGCCTGCAGCACGTCGATATCATGGCGGTCGAAAAATTCGGGCGTCGCGATAAGCTGCCATTCCGCCCGTTCGAACGCGGCGTGGCAATATGCGGTGGCGCTGGCCAGATCCGGTCCCAGCAGGTTCAACCGGCTGGCATTGGCCTCGAAAACCGTCCGGGCGGCGGAACGCGGGATTTCCAGTTCCTCGACAGAACGGTTGGCGCCGAGCTGCTGGTTGCGCGCCAGCCGTTCCAGCGCCTCGGTACGGGCGATCAGCCACTGGTTCAGCGCGGTGAGCTCGCCCTGTATTGCGGCGGCCAGCGCCCGCGCCTCGGCGATGCGGGCGGTTTCCGCCTCGTCGCGCCGGGACCGGGCGCCGCTGCCGATGCCGAGCGCGATTGCCGCGAGTACCGCGACCACCGTCGCCGATCCGCCGGCGATGACAGTGACCTCGACCGGAAACTGGTCGATCCATATCCGGGCATCCGGCGTAATCAGCGCATAAACCGCTGTGCCCGCCACAAGGATAACGACAGCTATGAGAAACGGAAACGGTTGAGGCATTGTTCAGGCCATTCTGGTGACGAAAGGGTATGTTTTACAGCGATTCGACATGAAATCATCCGCTAAAGAACGCGCGCAATTCATCGGTTGTTTCCTTCGGCGCTTCCTCGGGGAGGAAATGGCCGCAATCCAGCCCCTTGCCGCGCATGTCGGTTGCCCATTTTCGCCATGTGGCGATGACACCCTGCGCCTTGTGCGGACGGCCGCGCGCGCCCCACATGGCCAGCAGCGGGCATTCGATTTGCTTTCCCGCATCCCGGTCGGCGGCGTCGATTTCGCAGTCGATCCCGTAACCGGCCCGGTAATCGTCGCAGGTGGCCCGGATGGTATCCGGATCGCGGAAGGCGTCCAGATAGGCGGTCATGGCGGCGTCGGTAATCGCGCCGGGGGTGCCGCAAATGCTCTCGATCATGTGGCGGCAGAAATAATCGGGATCGCGGCCGATCAGTTCCTCGGGGAACGGAGCCGGCTGGGCCAGCAGGTACCAGTGGAAACTGCCGAAGGATCCGCTCTTGCCCATGCTTTCGAACTGCTCCAGCGTCGGCACGATGTCGAGCAGCGCCAGTTTCCGGACCTTTTCCGGGTGATCGAGGGTCAGCCGGTAGGCGACGCGGCCGCCGCGGTCATGCCCGGCCAGGAAAAAGCTGTCATGACCCAGCGCCGCCATGACCCTGACCTGGTCCGCCGCCATGACGCGCTTGGCGTAGTGGATGCCGCCATCGCCGCCCGGCGGCTTGCCGCTGGCGCCGTATCCGCGCATGTCCGGGGCGACCACGGTAAAATGCTCCGCCAGGACCGGGGCGACCTTGTGCCAGATGACATGAGTCTGCGGGTAGCCGTGCAGCAGCAGCAGCGGTTCGCCCGTGCCGGCGGTGACGAGGTTTATCTCGACCTCGCCCGTATCGATACGCTGTCTTGTGAATCCGTCAAAAATGAATCCGTCAAAAATTTCCGATTCCTCCCCCGAATGCGCCGATTGAAGTCATAGTACCACAGTGGCGGTCTGATCCTGACCTCCATTTGAGGGACGATCTGCCACGATTGATCCCGCGACATCCCGAATTCGCAATGTATCAGGCTGCCGATTTGACCATGATATCCATTCCGGGTCATCAGATCGCCCTGCGCCGGTGCGGTACAGACGTTTCTGGCACCCGACAGCGGCCACAGCCCGCATCTTCAGGCGCGCAACGCCGTGCTGGCGCGGATGACCGGCTTTATCCGGCGTCGATATCCGCCGCGACCTCGCGGGCGTGGACCGCCTGCGCCGCGGCGATGGCGGCGCATTCACCGGTATAGGCGGCCGGGTCCAGCAGCGCGGCGATCTGCGCCGGGGTCATATGCGCCTTGACGGTCGGGTTCTTCGCCAGCAGGGCTTCGAAGGATTCGCCGGTTGTCGCTGCGGCCTGCGCCGCGTCGTAGATCGCGTCATGCGCTTCCTGGCGGCCGATACTGGCGCCCAGCGACAGCATCAGCGCCTCGCCCATGATCAACCCGCCCGACAGGTCCAGGTTGCGGCGCATGCGGTCGGGAAAAACGGTCAGCCCGGCGATCAGCATGTGAATTCGCGACAGCATGTCGCCGGTTTCGATGCAGGCCTGCTCCGTCGCGTGCTGGATCATCAGCGAGTTGGCCCGGTCTGCCTCGTGCTCGGTCATCATCGATTCCAGCGCCAGCGGCACCAGCGCCCGGATTTGCGCCGAGGCCGCGATAATATCCTGCGACAGCTTGGGATTGCGCTTCTGCGGCATCGTGCTGCTGCCGACGGTGCCGGGCGGCACCGGTTCCTCGACCTCGCCGAATTCCTGTTTCATCAGCGTGTAGATTTCACGACCGATCTTGCCCGCCGTCGCGGCGAGCAGCCCCAGGATGGCGATGTATTCCGCCTGGTGGTCGCCGATGGTCCGCGCCGGCGCCGCCATCGGAATCATGTCGAGATATTTCGCGACACCGGCCTGAATCGCCATGCCCTTGCCGTCGAAG
Organism: Alphaproteobacteria bacterium; assembly: GCA_040905865.1. Lineage (NCBI taxonomy): Bacteria > Pseudomonadati > Pseudomonadota > Alphaproteobacteria > Alphaproteobacteria bacterium. Next base: position 31,825 of record JBBDQU010000046.1, on the reverse strand, counting down.
GAGGCCATGGTGCCGGCGGCGCCGCCCAGCAGCACGCGGAAAATACGCGGTTCCACCCCGTGCAGCCGTTCCACATGGCGGCAGATTTCGTCGATCCAGTTGCCGACCTTCAGGCCGAACGTGGCCGGCACCGCATGCTGGCCGTGCGTGCGCCCCGGTAGCGCCATATCTTTGGTGCGTTCCGCCAGGTCGGCCATTTCACGCAGGATGGCGGCGATCTGCCGCAGGAATATCCGGTGCGTCCGGCGCAGGATCAGCAGGTCGCCGGTCTGTACGATATTCTGGGTCGTGGCGCCCCAATGCACGTAATGCCCGGCATCGCCATCGCAGATACGCGAAAGTTCCCACACCAGGGGGACGATAGGATGGGCAGTTTGTCGCAGGCCTTCGTCGATCCGCTTTCGGTCCATCAGCGCCAGATTCGCCTTGGCGGCGATTTCGGGGACCGCTTCGGCCGGAATGACGCCCAGATCGGCCTCCGCGCGGGCCAGGGCGACTTCGACGTCCAGCCAAGCCTGCCAGCGGGATTCGATGGTGAACAGCGAACGGATGCCCGGGTCGGAAACACGCATGGAGGTTGGGTTTGACATCGGTTTCCCATCGTTCGTTGTGAAAAAGCGGGCGGCAGCGATTGCGAAAATATAGGCGGCGACACATATCAGGGAAACGGGTTTTCGAGCCTCCTATGGTTTAATCGTCGTGACACATTCGCAAAATTGACTATAACGAATGGTCAGGAGAGGCTTCAGGGACGATTTGACCCGGTGTGAATGTCGAATTGACATCGTGGATAGTCATGCTGGCGGCGCAGTGTATTGCAGACAATGAATTGAGGGAAATATGGAAAGCGGTTCGAATAAATTGACACGGGACGAAGTCCGCGAAATCGATCAGCATGTCGGACGGCGCCTGCGCCAACGCCGCATCATGATGGATTACAGCCAGACATTCCTGGCGGAACAGGTAGGGCTGTCCTTCCAGCAGTTCCAGAAATACGAAAAGGGCGCGAACAGAATCAGCGCCAGCAAACTGCATGAATTCGCGCAGATACTGGACGTGCCGGTTTCCTATTTCTTCGAAGAGATGCCGACCAAGATCAAGGCCGCCTCGCAGGCGACCGATCCGGCGATCGATGAGGATGAAAATCCGTTCACCGAACCGGAGGTGCGGGAATTCGTGCAGGCGTACCAGAAGGTTGCGAGCCCGACTCTGCGCAAGTCGATCTTTCAGGCCGTGAAAGCCGTCGCGAAATCCTCGGCAGGCTGATTCCGCCGGCGGTATGACGGTGTCGCCGCGATGAAACTGTCGCTGTCGGTTCGGATTGCCGAATCGCCGAAACGAAAAGATGTCGCGGCCGTCCCCATCGAGGATCTGGCGCCGCTGGCGCGCGATGCCGGGTTCCAGGGCCTGTCGATGCGGGCGTCGGTGGTTTCCGTCGATACGTCGCCCGCGCGGGTTACCGCCGTCCGGACGCTTCTGGACAGGCTTGGTCTGCCGGTGTCCATGGTGACCGGGGACCTGCCGCTCGCGATCAACAATGCCGATGCGACGCGCGCCCTGCACAACATTGCACCCTATCTCGACCTTGCTGCGGGACTCGGCTGCGGATTGCTGCGGGTCATGATGCATGGCGAGGACGATATCGCCCGCGCCCGGCGGGCCGCCGACCAGGCGGCGGAGCGAAGCATGACCCTCAGCCACCAGATGCACTGGGGCTCGCTGTTCGAAACCGTGGACGGCGCGGTCGAGGTGCTGCGACGCATCGACCGGGCCAATTTCGGCGTCACCTATGAACCGGCCAACATGCTGGCCTGCGGCGGCCCGTATGGCGACGATGCCATTGCGCGGCTGGCGCCCTGGCTGCGCAATGTCTATTTCCAGAACATCCGTCTCGACCCCGATTCACCGATGACCTTTAACACGCGCTGCCGGGGCGCCGTTGGCGTCCGGTTTGCCGCCCTCGCGGATCCGGCCGGGATCGATCCCGCGCCGATTATCGGGTCGCTGAAACGAATCGGCTATGACGGCTGGTTTTCGGTGCATCAGCCCCTGGGGGACGGGCAGACCGTCGAGGCGGCGGTTCGGGAGGCGGCGGCGCTGTTTTTACCGCTGCTGGACGCCGCCTGAATTCGAACCTTGCGTTGCGCCGCCAATGCCATGAGAATCGCCCGAATGCACTGCCATCAGGACGGGTTAAGGACCGAATCGCCATGACGCTTTCAAGAGGCCGAAATTTCCTGCACACGCCGGGCCCGACCAATATTCCCGACCGGGTGCTGCGCGCCATGGCCCAGCCGGCGGTGGATTTCTCCACGCCCGAATTCCTGGCAATGCTGCGCAGCATTTATGTCGATCTCAAGCGTGTATTCCGCACCGAGGCGGGCGACGTCATCATCTATGCCAGCAACGGGCATGGCGCCTGGGAAGCGGCCCTCGTCAACGCCCTGTCGCCCGGCGACCATGTTCTGGTGCCGGGAGCGGGGCATTTCTCCATCAACTGGGCGGAGATGGCCGAAGCCTTCGGCATCGTCGTCGAGACCCTGCCGGGTGACTGGCGCCACGGCGTAGACCTAAATGCGGTCGAAGCGCATCTGCGGGCGGATACGGATCGCAGGATCAAGGCGGTGCTGACGGTCCATATCGATACGGCTACCAGCCTGCTCTGCGACCTGCCGGCGATGCGACGTGCAATCGACAATGCGGGCCATCCGGCCCTGTTCATGGTCGATACGGTGGCGGCGCTGGCGACGGTCGATTTCCGCATGGACGAATGGGGCGTCGATGTCGCGGTCGGCGGGTCGCAGAAAGGTCTGATGCAGCCGCCGGGGCTCGCGTTCAACGCGGTCAGTCAAAAGGCGCTGGATGCTTCCGACAACGCGACGCTGCCGCGGCTCTACTGGGACTGGAAACGGCGCCAGGATGAGGCCTATTACAAGTGGTTCTGCGGTACGCCGCCGGAACACCTGCTGTTCGCGCTGCGCGAAGGGCTCGACATGGTGTTCGAGGAAGGCCTGGAAAACGCATTCGCCCGCCATGCCCGGCTGGCCGAAGCGGTGCGGCGCTGCATCGCCGTCTGGGCGCGGGGCAATTGCATTTCGCTGAATGCCGCCGACCCGCGCGAGGCGGCGAATTCCGTGACCACGATCCTGGTCGATGGCGGGCATGACATTGAAAAATTCCGCCTGACCTGCCGCGACCGGTTCAATGTCTCCATCGCCACGGGGCTGGGCCAGTCGCGCGGCAAGGCGTTCCGCATCGGCCATATGGGCTTCGTGAACGAACCGATGATCATCGGCGCGCTGGCCGCCGTCGAGGCAAGCCTTGGGATCTGCGGCATTCCGCATGAAAAGGGCGGCGTGACCGCCGCGTCGGAATACCTCGCGACAGCCTGAATTCAGTCGGCGGCGTTCAACTGATAGGTCGGCGGACGTTTCTTCACGCCGACGCGCGGACCCATCAGCGTCTTGTTGGCGAAGGCATCGTCCAGCGGCCGCGACTTGGCGTGGTTGATCCATAACCGCAGCAGCAGCCGCTTGCGGTCCGGTTCCGGATAATCCACGTATTCGGTGCGCGAATGCAGGATGACGTAGTTGTTCAGCCACTGGATATCGCCGGGCTGGAAATCCATCGACATCTGCACATCCGGCCGCAGCGCGGTTTCGCCGATGAAACGGATGGTGTCCTGCTGCAGCTTGGTCAGCGGTTCGTCGATCTTGGCAGCACCCTCTTCGATGGCTTTCTGGTTGAAGCGGCAACTCAACTGCCCCTTGAACCAGCTGTATACGGGCAGCGGGTTGGTGACTTCCTTCGGGTGACCGGTCGGGCCCTTGCCGTCCAGGTCGAAACGGTAGCCGTGATGCGCCGCCGGCAGCATTTCCGGGTGATGGTCGAAGATTTCATTGTAGATCGTCATCGAACTGCACAGCGTACTTTCGCCGCCGCTTTTCGCCGGGCGCACGCAGAGCAGCCCGACCACGTCGCTGATGTCGCAATGCGGTCGCAGCTTGGCGGCGGTCATGCTGCCGCGGTGTTCCGGCTTGGAGTAGTCGAAGCCGTGGTCGCGGACTTCCTGCATGTGTTCGCCATTGATGTTCTGCGACATGGTCTTGCCCATATGGGCGCCGATCCCCCAATAGAGTCGGCGCAGGTCCTCAAGGCTGTATTTTTCGACCGGCAGCCCGCGCATCAGCACCACGCCGCGACCGAACTCCAGTTCGTCCAGCAACGCATCCAGCACCTTTGCAAAACCGTCCAGCGGGAAATCCGCTTTGGTGACGTCCTGTTCGGCCAGGCCCTTTTCCTTCGAAATCCGCAGGGCGGCGTCCAGTTCTTCCAGATGTTCGGGCTGAAACCGCCAGATCCAGGATTTGTCCGCCTCCATTTCGGAGGCATACCAGGCGCAGGGCAGGTTGATGCGCTGCGGGTTTTCCGCGCTCGGTTCCGATTTTGCGGTCGCTTCCGGCATTCGATCTTTTCCTTCTGCTACGGTACGCGCATACTGTCCGCATATGTGACCGGTAATATTGTTCGGCAATAGGGGGCGGAAAGTCAATTATGGGTACGGCGACAAAACGACTGAGGGAACTGCTGAAACGCGATGGGCTGCTGTACATGCCGTCGGTCTATGACCCGTTCGGCGGCCGCATGGTGCAGCAGGTCGGGTTTGACGCCGCCTATGTCGGCGGGTTCGTCACCGGCGCGTCCCGCGCGGTCAGCGAACCCCTGCTGACCCTGACCGAACAGGTCGAAACGGCGTCCGCCGTGGCGCGGTCGATCCCGCTGCCGGTAATCGCCGACGCGGGCGCCGCCTTCGGCGAACCGCTGCATGCGACCCGAACCGTGCGCGAATTCATCAATGGCGGCATCGCCGGGGTCCATATCGAGGACCAGCTTTATCCCAAGCGCGCGCATTACCACAAGTATGTGGCCCACGCGATTCCCGAAGCGGAATTCGGCGACAAGATCCGCTGGGCCTGCAAGGAGCGCGACAAGCTGGACCCGGATTTCGTCATCATCGCCCGCACCGATACCTGCCGCTTCGAGGGGCTGGATGTGGCGATCCGGCGGATGGAAATCGGCGCGGCGGAAGGGGCCGATATGGGGCTGCTGTTCCCGACGGACGATGAAACCGCGCGCGCCGCGCCCAAAAGGTCGCCGATCCCGCTTGTCTATGTGCAGAGCCGCGGCAACCGCGACGGCCGCCCGGTCTATTCGCTGCGGGAAATGGAGGATATGGGTTATGCCGCCTGCATCGACGCGCAGCTCTTCCTGCTCGCCGCCGTCAATGGCGCGCGCGAGGCCCTGCGGGAAATGAAACAGTCCGGCGTCTATTCCGGGTTCAGCACCGAACAGAATGTGGAACTGCGCCAGTATGTCGAGGACACGATCGGGCTGGACGAATATTACGCCATCGAGGAAGCGACGGTCGAAAACAAGGGTTAGGGGCTGCTGCGCGTGCGGCGCACCGCATCCCGCCATCCCGTGTAACGGCGTTCGCGTTCGCTCTCGTCCATCGCCGGATCGAACCGGGCATCCCGCTGCCAGCGGGTGGACAGTTCCGCCAGTCCCGGCATCACGCCGGCCTGCATTCCGGCCAGCATCGCCGCGCCCAGCGCCGTGGTTTCCTGCAGGACCGGGCGTTCGACCGGCGAGCCCAGGATATCGGCGAGAAACTGCATCGCCCAGCCGTTGGCGGTCATGCCGCCATCGACGCGCAGCGCGGCGGGCGGGGTGGCGCCATCGGCGGCCATGGCTTCGAACAGGTCGCGGGTCTGGAAGCTGACCGATTCCAGCGCCGCCCGCGCCAGTTCCGCCCGGCCGGTATCGCGGGTCAGTCCGAAAATCGCGCCGCGCGCATCCGGATCCCAGTGCGGCGCGCCCAGCCCGGTAAAGGCGGGAACCATATAGACGCCACTGTCCGGGTTGGCCGCGCGGGCCAGCGCCTCGACCTCCGCCGCCTGCGCGATCATGCCGATGCCGTCGCGCAGCCACTGCACCGCCGCCCCGGCGACGAAGATGCTGCCCTCCAGCGCATAGGTGGCCTTGCCGCCGATCCGGTAGGCCAGCGTCGTCAGCAGCTTGCTGGTGGAGGCGACGGGCGCCTCGCCGGTATTGATCAGCGCGAAACAGCCGGTGCCGTATGTCGCCTTGACCATGCCCGGGGTGAAGCAGGCCTGGCCGACCGTCGCCGCCTGCTGGTCGCCGGCCATGCCGCGCACCGGTATCGCGGCGCCGAACAGCGCCGGGTCGGTCGCGCCGAATTCGGCGGTATTGTCGCGGATTTCCGGCAGCAGCGCGCGCGGAATGCCAAACAGGCGCAGCAGTTCGTCGTCCCATTCCTGGGTATGGATATCATACAGCAGGGTGCGGGCGGCGTTTGTGGCGTCGGTGGCATGCGCCCGGCCGCCGGTCAGCCGCCACAGCAGGAAACTGTCCACGGTGCCGAAGGCCAGCGCGCCGGATTCCGCCTTGGCGCGCGCGCCGGGCAGGTTGTCCAGCAGCCAGGCGATCTTGGTGGCGGAAAAATACGGATCCAGCAGCAGGCCGGTCTTTGCCTGGATCAGCGGTTCCAGCCCGTCGGCGCGCAGCCGGGCGCAGTGATCGCCGGTGCGGCGGTCCTGCCAGACAATGGCGTTGTGAACAGGGATGCCGGTCGTCCGGTCCCAGATGATTGTGGTTTCGCGCTGGTTGCTGATGCCGATCCCGGCAATTTCGGTGGGCCCGACCCCGGCGGCGGCCATCGCGTCGCGGCAGACCGCGACCGTCGCCGCCCAGATTTCCTCCGCCCCGTGTTCGACCCGGCCGGGTCGCGGAAATATCTGCGGCAGTTCCCGCTGGCCCCGGCCGCGCGGCGTTCCGCCCGCATCGAAAACGATGGCCCGGGTGCTCGTGGTTCCCTGATCGATGGCAAGGACGGTCATGGCATGTTTTGCGGTCAGAAGGGCAGCCAGGAATGTTCCCTGTTGTAATGCAGATAGCCGATACTGGCGCCGGCGCGCAGGCCCACGCCGGTGCGGATCGGCGCGAGGACAATATCGCCCGCCTGCTGGTAGTTCACACCAATGCCGGCAACAAAGTAGAAACTGCCGTCGACGCCCGGAAAGCGCTGGAACAGGTCTTCGGTATTCTTCAGCCTGTAGATCAGGGTGAACACCTTGGAGGCGTTGCCGCCGAGATCCCAGCCGATGGACGGACCCTGCCAGTAAATCTTGCGCGAACCGCCAACCTTGCGGTGCAGCGTCCCGTTGCCGTAACGCAGGCCGACGCCGATCGCGCCGCTGATTTCCTCGCCGACAATATAGGCGTTGGGCCGGCCATGATCGGCAAATACCTTTTCGAGCGCCTTTGCCAGTCCCTCGCTCGTATCGCCGAAGAAGCCGGTTGCCTTGTCCTTTATCTCTTCGACGGAATAGGTATCGTCCTCCGCCCGCGCCGTGGCGGCCAGGGTCAGGGCGAAAACGAGCAAAAGCAGTGTTTTTCCGATGCGCATCATGAACGTGCCTCCAGGGTGAAATAAAAATCCTTGTTCGCGGCGGGACAGCGCTGAGTACGGCATCGTACTACAGGACGGGCGCTAAGGACATGATGCGAAAACTCCCAGCCTGCATGGGGTGGCCTGACGGGCTGCGCCGGGTCGCCGCCTTCTTGGTGGACAAACAGCCTTGCCGACCGGCGCTGCGTGGCGTGTATAGTGAGGTGCGAACGGCCTGAAAGGCCGGAGCCCGATGCGGTGTGGAACACAGAAAACAGGAAAGCGGACAGGATGCAGATTGTCGATGCGCAGATCCATGTATGGGGCAGCGGACTGCCCAGCAACCAGTCGCACTGGCAGGTAACCTCCTTCACCACCGAGGACGCGGTTGCCCTGATGGACGAGGCCGGGGTCGACGCCGCCGTAATCCATCCGCCGGGCTGGGACCCGGGCGCGCATGACATGGCGTTCAAGGCGGTGAAGGATTATCCGGGCCGCTTCGCGATCATGGGCGCGGTGCCGCTGGATACGCCGGAAGAATCGGCGGAACGGCTCGCCGGCTGGAAACAGCAGCCGGGCATGCTCGGCATCCGCTATACCTTCCTGAAGGATTCCATGCGCCAGCCGCTGGAAGACGGGACCTTCGATTGGGTCTGGAAAGCGGCGGAGGCCGCGGATATTCCGGTATCGGCGCTGGCGACGGATTCGCTGGCGCATTTCGGTCGCCTCGCGGAGCGCCATCCGGGACTGCGCATCACCATCGACCATCTGGGCGGACGGGGCGGCAATACGACGCTGAAGGACGCCGAAGCCATGACCCATCTGCCGGAACTGCTGAAACTGGCGAAATATCCCAATGTGGCGGTCAAGGCGACCGGCGCGCCGGGCTATTGCAGCGAGCCCTGGCCGTTTGCGCCGATGCATCCCTATCTGGAACAGATCTACGATGCCTTCGGGCCGGAACGGATGTTCTGGGGTACGGATATCTCGAAGATGCCGTGCTCGTGGCGCGAATGCGTGACGATGTTCACCGAACAGCTGCCCTGGCTGCGCGCGGCGGACAAGCCGCTGGTGATGGGCGAGGCGATTTGCAAATGGTGGGGCTGGGACCGCCCGGCCTGACGCCGACGACCCGTCCCGATCCCGTCCGGAACTACCCCAGGTCCGCGATCCTTGGGCCTACATCCTCCGCCAGCAGGCGCAGGCTTTCATGGTCCCAGCCGGCATCGTCGGAATCGGCGGTGATGCTCAGCAACGACCCGAAGCCGCCGGTGACGTCGTACAGCGCGCGGATCTTGTCCTCGCATTCCGCCGGATCGCCGACGATCCAGACGTTTTCCATCAGGTAATCCACATCCACCGCCTCGTCCGGCATGGCGGGGTCCAGCTTGGTGGTCGCGATCTGCACCGTGCCGACGCGGCTGGCATGCTGGTGCTCATCGTAATTGCGGCCCATCGTGGCGCGCGCCCGCTCGCGTGCGATCTTCGGCGTGGGGCCGACGAAAATATCCCGCGCGACGCGCCAGTCGCTGCGGCTGGCCGAGCGGCCGGCGCTTTTCGCCCCCTCGGCCACAAGGTCCCAGTGGCCGGGCAGGTGGGTGGCGGAGAGCAGCGAACTGGACATCGGCGCCCAGCCGCGCGCGCCCGCGATGCGCAGCGACCCGGATTTGGGCGTGCTGGCCGCGACCGAAATCGGCGGGTGGGGGAGCTGCAGGGGTTTCATGTGCAGGCCCCGGCCGGTGACCGGGTCCATTTTCGGCGCGTCGATGCTGAAATGTTTGCCGTGATGGGTGAAGCCGTTCTCATCCGCCTGCCACAACCCCAGGATGACGTCGAGCGCCTCTTCCGCCCGGCCGCGCGCCGTGGCCGGGTCCAGCCCCATCAACTGCATGTCGGTCGGGATGCCGCCCAGCCCGATGCCCCACTGGAAACGGCCATGCGCCAGATGGTCCAGCATGGCGACCCGGTGCGCCAGATAGACCGGTTCATGCATGCCCAGCAGGGTTACCCCCGTGCCGAATTTGATGTTTTTTGTCAGCGCCAGCGCCTTGGCGATCAGCAGGTCGGGCGCCGGGGCGTTTTCCCATTTCTCGGTGAAATGCTCGCCCAGCCAGGCCTCGTCGAAGCCCAGCCTGTCGGCCAGCACGAGCTGGTCGATATCGCGGTCGTAGCATGCCGCGACCGTCCGGGTCGGCGGGTGCAGGGGCATCATGAACAGGCCGAGCTTCATGGCGGTTTCCTCTTGAATACGGAAAGCCGGGCGCAGGACAGGTCGCGCCCGGCAAATTGAATTCCGGTACTGTAATGCAGCGACCGATCATATGGGAACAGCGGCCGCGCAAGCCGCGCCGCCGCGTTGCCTGACGGGTCAGATGTCCCGGGGATTGACCTCGAACGCCAGCGGGCGGCCCTTCACGAACCGGGCGATATTGTCCAGGAACAGGTTGTCCCAGCGGCCCCGGGCGCCGTCACCGGCAAAGGATGTATGCGGCGTTACCCGGATTTTCGGGTGGGACCACAAGGGGTCGTCCTGCTGCATCGGTTCCTGGCGAAAGACATCCAGTACCGCATGGCCAAGATGGCCGCTGTCCAGCGCCGCGATCAGGGCGTTGTCGACGATCAGCGCGCCGCGCCCGATATTGACCAAAATGACGCCCTTCTTCGCGGCGGCGAAGAATTTTTCATCGGCGAAATCCCGCGTGTCGTCGTTCAGCGCGCAGGCGAGGACGATGACGTCCGCATCGGGCAGGAATTCCGGCAGGTCGGCCATGGTGCCGGACCGGTCCACGAATTCCGATGTATGGGGCGTGCGGCGCACGACATCGACGGTCGCGCCGAATGCCTTGACCCGATTGGACAGTTCCTGGCCAATCGGCCCGTAGCCGATGATCAGCCAGTTCATTTGCGAAACCTCGCGGAACGGGGTGTTCTCCCATTTCCTGGCGGCCTGCAATTCGCGCTGGCGATCGATCGGATGGATCAGGCTCAGCACATGCGCCATGACATATTCCGCAATCGCCACGCCCTGCGCGCTGCTGTTGCAGATGCGGGTGCCCTTGTCGGAAACCTGCTTGTAGACGGGATCGTCGAGGCCGGCATTGAAGGTCTGCAGCACGCCGACCGACCTGCATCCCAGGATGGTGTCGAAGGCCAGTTTGCGGGCGCCGTCGGGATTGATGTGGCTCGACAGCCAGAAATAATCGACATCGACTTCACCGGGCGAAACGGATGCGCCGTCAATCCTGAACTTGCCGTCCTTGCCGAAGGGCAGGACCTTGATATCGAGCTTGAGCGCATTGAGCCGTTCGCCGATATGGTCCAGCGATTTTTCGTACATAGCGACCGTTACGGGCATGTTGGGTCCCTTCCAAAAGACATGAGTGTGATGATTGGTATACAAGGCAGGCTCGGACGATGCCAGATGGCGGCGCGTGAATAATGGTCTCTGCCGTTAATTTCCGACCGCGATTTCGGCCGGGTCGTAGGCGAGACCGGCTGCGCCGTAGCCGCCGTCCACGTTCAGCACATGCCCGGTGATCCATTCGCATTCGTCCGAGGCCAGGAACAGCGCCGCATTGGCAACCGCCTCCCCCGTGCCGTAGCGGCCTGCGGGTATCCGGTCGAGATAGCCCTTCCTGCGCGTCGGCCCATGCACGCTGAGCCCGGTTTCGATGGGGCCGGGGGCGATGGCGTTGACCATCACGCCCTTGCCGGACAGTTCCACCGCCAGCACCTTGCAGACATGCATCACCGCCGCCTTGGAGGCGCCATAGGCGATGCCGCCCATATTGCCGCGCTGGCCGGAAATCGAGCCGATCTGGATGATGCGGCCGGATTCCTGCGCCACCATGCGCCGGGCCGCCGCCTGCGCCGTGATGAAGGATCCGGTCAGGTTGATGCGGAGCACGCGCTCCCAGTCCTCAAGGCTGGTATCCAATGCCAGCCGGTGCAGCCCGATCCCGGCATTGTTGACCGCGATATCGATCCGGCCGTAGCGGCTGGCGGTTTCCGCCACCTGCGCCTCGCAATCCGCGGCGTTCGCAACATCGGCCGGGAAGGCGCTGGCAATGCCGCCCGCCTTTTCGATGGCCGCGACCGTGATTTCGGCCTTCGGCAGATCCCGGTCAGTGCACAGCACCGAGGCCCCCTCGGCCGCGAAGCGCCGCGCGATCGCGCCGCCAAGGCCGCCGCCCGCCCCGGTGACCAGCGCTGATTTACCCTGAAGTCTCATGATATCTTCTCCGTCTGACGCACCCTGCCGGCGTACTGGACCGTCAGTCTAAACGGCGGTCCCGGGAAAAGCGATTGCCCCGTCCCGGCTTGTGCCGGACGGCCGGGCCGGGCACACTCGTCGGGATATCTTCAGGGAGGGGCACAGGATGACCGGACCCGTATTGACCCCGCTCGGCAGCCGCCTCGGCGGCCGGGTCGATGGAATCGATCTCGGCGGCCCGCTCGATGGCGCAACGCTCGACTGGATCCGCAACGCGCTGGATAACCGCAAGGTGCTGGTTTTTCCCCGGCAGAAACTGGACGCGCCGGCTTTTCACGGCTTCGCCAGCCGGCTGGGGGAATTGCAGCACCACGTGCTGCGGAAATACCGGCACGCGGAATTTCCCGGTCTGTCCTGGCTGACCAATGTGGCGCAGGACGGTTCGGTCGATGAATTCGGCGTGATCCGGGCGACAAGCTGGCATACCGATGGCAGTTACACGCAGGAACCGCCGATGCTGGGTATCCTGTATGCGCTGGAGGTGCCGTCGCGCGGCGGGGCGACGATCTTCGCCGATATGTGCCATGCCCATGACAGCCTCGACGCGGCAACCAGGGCGAAGCTTTCCGGGCTGACCGGGCTGCATCTGCATGGCGCGGGGCCGGGCGGCGACATGTATGACGGCTCGCTGGCCGACGACCAGAAGGAAGGCTACAAGGACGCGGTGCATCCGGCCGTCGCCACGCATCCGCGGACCGGCCGCAAGCTGCTGTATGTGAATGCGACCCATACGCGGAAATTCGCCGAGATGGAGGCAGCGGAAAGCGTGGCGCTGGTGAAGGACCTGATGACCCATGCGACGCAGCCGGACAACCTGTATACGCATGACTGGTCGGTCGGCGACCTGCTGATCTGGGACGAACGGTCGACCATGCATCGCGGCGCCGGCGATTACCCGCCGACGGACCGGCGCATCAAGCTGCGCGCGATTGTCCAGACGCTGGCGGTCGGGATCGCCCCTGGCGGGCAAGTCGATCAGGGGAACTGAACGGAATTCCACCGGAAACTTCCCCTTGCATCCGGCACCTGACCCGTCGCTAAAATGGAGCGACAGCACAGCGGGGACGCCATGGCCGGAAATCTCGATATTGCGGAGCTGACGCGACTGGTCGACACAGGCGACATCGATACGGTGCTGGTCTGCTTTCCCGACATGCAGGGGCGGCTGATCGGCAAGCGGATCACCGGGCGCTATTTCCTCGATCACGCGCTGCATGAAATGCATGTCTGCGACTACCTGCTGACGGTCGATATGGAAATGGAGCCGGTGCCCGGATTTGCCGCGGCGAGCTGGGACACCGGCTATGGCGATTTCGGCGTGCGCCCGGACATGGCGACCCTGCGCCGCATCCCCTGGCTGGAGGCGACGGCGCTGGTGATCGGCGATTGTGTCGATGCAGCCGGCAACGAGTTGCCGCACAGCCCGCGCGCGATGCTGAAGCGGCAGGTCGCCCGGGCGCAGACCGCCGGGCTGGACATCAAAATGGGTTCGGAACTGGAGTTCTACATCTTCGATGAAAGTTACGAATCCGCGTCCGGCAAGGGCTATGCCGGGCTGCGCACCGCCGGGCGCTATATCGAGGATTACCACATTTTCCAGACGACCAAGGAGGAGGGGCTGGTCCGCGCCATTCGCAACGGCATGGAAGGGGCGGCGATTCCCATCGAGTTCTCCAAGGGCGAATGGGGGCCGGGGCAGGCGGAAATCAACCTGCGTTTCGCGGATGCGCTGGAAATGGCCGACCGGCACGTGATCTACAAGAACGGGGTGAAGGAAATCGCCTGGGCGCAGGGCAGGTCCGTTACCTTCATGGCCAAATTCGACAACGACCTGGCGGGGAATTCCTGCCACATCCATACGTCACTGTGGGACAGGGAAAGCAGCGCGCCGATTTGCGCCGACCCGGCGGGGCTGTCGGAGATATTTCGCCACTGGATCGCCGGGCAGATGGCGCTCACTCCGGCGCTAACCCTGTTTTTCGCGCCGTCGGTGAACGCGTACAAACGGTTCCAGTCGGCTACCTTTGCACCGACGCGCATCGCCTGGAGCCGCGACAACCGCACCGCCGGCTACCGGCTGGTCGGGGCCGGGCCGGGATTGCGCGTGGAATGCCGGATTCCCGGCGCCGACTGCAACCCCTATCTGGCTTTCGCCGCGACCATCGCCGCCGGTCTGCACGGAATCGAGGCGGGGATGGAACCGCCGGAAATCCTCAGCGGCGATATCTATGCGCGCGACGACGTGCCGGAGGTGCCCCGCACCCTGCGCGCGGCCATCGATGCGCTGGACAATTGCGCCGAACTGCGCGCGGCGCTGGGCGACGATGTGGTGGAGCACTACCTGCACGCGGCGCGATGGGAGCAGGCGGAAAGCGACCGCCATGTCACCGATTATGACCGCCGCCGCATGTTCGAGCGCGGCTGACGCGCATGGCGGACACCCTGCAATGCATCTCGCCGATCGACGGGCGGGTCTTCGTCGAACGGCCGCTGGCGGACGATGTGGAAATCGCCGCGGCGCTGGCCCGCGCGGCGGCGGCGGGGCCCGGCTGGCGCGCCACGCCGCTGCGCGAACGCTGCGCGATCCTGTCCCGGGCGGTGGAAAACCTGGCGATGGACACCAATGCCATTGCACAGGAACTGACATGGCAGATGGGCCGTCCCATCGCCCATGCGCCTGGCGAGATCGCGGGGTTCGCCGAACGCGCGCGTCACATGATCGCCATCGCGCCGGCGGCGCTCGCCGATATCACCCCGGCGCCGCAGCGGGGTTTCACCCGTTTCATCCGCCGCGTGCCGCTGGGACTGTGCTTTGTCGCGGCGCCCTGGAACTATCCCTACCTGACGGCGGTCAACGCGGTCTGGCCGGCGCTGCTGGCGGGCAATACGGTGATCCTGAAACCGTCGCACCAGACCCCCCTGTCGGCGGAACGCTTCGCCGCCGTGCTGGCGCAGGCGGGGCTGCCGGAAGGCGTCTACCAGCCGCTGCACCTGTCCCATGCGGGCGCCGCAACGATGATGCATGCGGCGGATTTCACCTGCTTCACCGGTTCGGTTGCCGGCGGTCGCGCCGTGCGGCAGGCGCTGGCGAATGGCTTCAAAGGCGCGGGGCTGGAACTGGGCGGCAAGGACCCGGCCTATGTGCGGCATGACGCGGATATCGACCACGCGGTCGAGAACCTCGCCGAAGGCGCATTTTTCAATGCCGGGCAGTCGTGTTGCGCCATAGAACGCATCTATGTGCATGCGGATGTCTATGACGATTTCACTGCCGGGTTGATCCGCGCGGCGCGGCGCTACCGGCTGGGCGATCCGCGCGAGCGCGAAACGACCCTCGGCCCCGTGGTGCGGGCGTCCGCCGCCGATTTCGTGCGCGGCCAGATCGCCGAGGCGGTTCGGGCGGGAGCGCGGGCGATGGTCGATCCGAAAACCTTCCCCGCCGACAGGCCGGGCAGCGCCTATATGGCGCCCCAGGTGCTGATCAATGTCGACCATTCGATGCGGGTCATGCGCGAGGAGAGTTTCGGCCCGGTCGTCGGCGTGATGCGGGTGCGGTCCGACGCGGAAGCCATCGCCCTGATGAACGACAGCGACTATGGCCTGACGGCGGCGGTATGGACAAGGGACGAGAAAGCGGCGCTGGCGCTCGGCGAGCAGGTCGAGACCGGCACCTGGTTCATGAACCGCTGCGATTACCTGGATCCGGCGCTGGCCTGGACCGGCGTGAAGAATTCCGGACATGGCTGCACCCTGTCGCCGCTCGGCTTCGAACAGCTTACTCGGCCGAAATCATTCCATTTGAGGACAGTCACATGAGTATCGATCCGGCGACATTGCGGGGCAACTGGTCCTACCCGACGCAGGTGCGGTTCGGCCCGAGGCGCATCCGCGAACTGGCGCGCGCCTGCCGTTCGCTCGGCATGGCGAAGCCGCTGCTGGTGACCGATCCGGGGCTGGCGGCGCTGCCGATGGTGAGCGATGTGCTGGGCGCGAACGCGGCGGCGGGCACGCCGACGGGGCTGTTCGCCGGGGTGCAGGGAAACCCCGTCGGCCGCAATGTGACCGACGGGGTCGCGGCCTATCGCGACGGCGGCCATGACGGGGTGATCGCCTTCGGCGGCGGCAGCGCCATCGACGCGGCCAAGGCCATCGCGCTGATGGCGGGGCAGACCCGGCCGCTGTTCGATTTCGAGGATGCGGGCGACAACTGGAAACGGGTCGATCCCGCCGGGGTGGCGCCGGTCGTGGCGGTGCCAACGACGGCGGGGACTGGGTCGGAGGTTGGCCGCGCCTCCGTCATCATCGATGAACACGCGGCCGCCAAGAAGATCATCTTCCACCCGACCATGATGCCCGGCGTCGTGATTTCCGATCCGGAACTGACGCTCGGCCTGCCGCCGCATATCACTGCCGCGACCGGCATGGACGCGCTGGCGCATTGCATCGAGGCGCTTTGCGCGCGCGGATTTCACCCGATGGCGGACGGTATCGCGCTGGAAGGGCTGCGGCTGGTGCATGACTGGCTGCCCGCCGCCCATGCCGACGGGGCGAACCTCGCCGCGCGGGCGCATATGCTGGTTGCCGCCTCGATGGGGGCCACCGCGTTCCAGAAGGGGCTGGGCGCGGTGCATTCGATCAGCCACCCGGCGGGGGCGATGTACGGCGTGCATCACGGGCTCGCCAATGCGGTGCTGCTGCCCTATGTGCTGAAATTCAACCGCCCGGCGATCGAGGACCGCATGACGCGCCTCGCGCAACTGTTGAGGCTGCCTGATCCGGGATTCGATGCTGTCATGGAATGGCTCCTGAACTTGCGCCGGATACTCGGTATTCCACACAGCTTCGCCGAAGCGGGGGTGTCGGAAGCCGATGCGGACGTGCTGGCGGAAGCCGCCGCCAGGGATCCGACCGCGCCAGGGAATCCGGTGCCGGTCGACGCGGCAGCGCTGAAAGGCATATTCCTCGACTGCGTGCGTGGGAAATTATAGGGGGGCGGTATGACAATCGAACTTCAGGCGGTCGGCGCGGTTGTCGGCGGACGGGCCGAACCGACCGACGATGACTGGGACCGCGAGACGGCGGTGATCGCGCTGGACGAGTCCCGGTTCACGGCGGAATCGCTGGCCGGGCTGGAGGCGTTTTCGCATGTCGAGGTGGTGTTTCATTTCGACCGCGTGTCGGAGGACGATATCCAGTATGTCGCCCGCCACCCGCGCGGCAACACCGACTGGCCGAAGGTCGGTATTTTCGCCCAGCGCGGCCGCGTCCGCCCGAACCGGATCGGCGTGACGGTCTGCCGGCTGGTGAAGGTGGAGGGCACGAAGATCACCGTGCAGGGGCTGGACGCCATCGACGGCACCCCCGTGCTCGATATCAAACCCTATATGACAGGCTTTCAGGCCCGCGGCGCGGTGGTGGAGCCGGAATGGGCGAAGGTGCTGATGGCGGAATACTGGTAGAACGTAATAATAGCCGCGCCAACCGTCCCGGCCTTTTTCGTTTATACGGCCGCCTCTGCGTTACAGCAGCAGGGCGAGGATAATCACTATGGAAAGCGGCATCCCCAGCAGCCAGAGCAGCAAATATGGCATTCTGTCAGACCTTTCGGGTATCTCGGTTCATCGGACCCGGAACCAGCGGGTCAGGTCCAGGTTATTGTCGCGATGCCTGCCGCCCGTGGAGGCCGCCCACCATCCGGCCAATGCGCTGACCAGGAAGGTTGCGGCGGTCAGGAACGCGACAACAATGCCGGTTTTCCGGGCCTTTTCCGCTTCCGCCCGCGCTTCGGTAAGGTGCAGGACAAGGAACCCGTCGACGCGAGATATCGCCTCCTCCGGCGTAATCCCCGGGATACCGGCCAATGTCTGCGCAATGTAGCTGCGATCCACCTCGGCCAGGGTGCCGGACCTGCCCGCCGCCGCGATGATCCTTCGCACTTCCTCGCGTTCCATCTCTGCGCGTGGCGATGCGGCGATCGCCGCGTCACTACCCGCAACCGTCCTGAACAGCCGGTCGACAACATAGTTCATGCCGCGGTCATCCAGAATATCGCCGGTGGTGTTGACGGTGGGCGCCAGGGCGCCAGTTACCACCTTGGCGCCGCCGGCGACCAGCCCGAGAGCCAGCACCGCGCCGACCAGGGCGCTGACCGCCCAGACGAGAAGGCCATGAGCGCCGTCGCGGATATCGACTTCGTGCTCGGTGGCGTCGTTGATACGGCGGCGCAGGCGACCGGCAATATAACCGCCGGCCATGACGCTGGAAACCTGGGTCCAGATGAACCAGATTGCGGCAGCCGCCAGGAACCATGCCGTCGACATGCCGTCTCGCCAGGGCGATCCGGTCATTGTCAGCCCGATGCCCGAAGCGAAGGCAAGAAACAGGAATGCCAGCGCCCATGCGACAACCGCGCCGCCCAGCACCGCCGGCCAGTCAACGTAAGGCTGTTGCGCGGCACTACCGGTCGGGCCGCCCGTTACGACGGTTGACGCGCCGCGTTCGTCGACAATATGCGCCATGACTTCACCCCTACCGGATGCCGAAGAATGACAGCAAGGCCAATATCACGACCACCAGACCGACGAGATAGATTATACCGCCCATGATAAGTCTCCCGAAAAATGCGTTAAGCACGAATACAACGCATGCATGGGAAACTGGTTCCCTGAATTCGGGATTCGGGAACTTTGGGCAACCGGTTCAACGAGTGCGTCGGCGGGCCCCGCCACTCGCGTGTAATCTCTTTACCAACCGGCGGGCCAGGAAGCATGGCAGGGAACTACCCCGCACGGCACTCACGCGCAATGTGTCCACGCCTCGCCGGAAACCAGGCGTCGGATCGCCACCGCCTACTTCTTCGGCGCGGCCTTCTCCTCGCTGACATCCTCGGCGGCTTCGACTCCGTCGGAGAACAACTGCATGCCGGCTTTGACGAGTTCGGCGTTGGTTTCCCGATAATCCCTGACCGCCGTTTCGAACCAGTCCTTCTGCAGGCTCAGCACGTCCTCCGGCTGCTTGCACTGCGCCAGCGCCGTCATGAAACTCATATCGGCCTGGATCCGCGCCTGACCGAACTCCATCATCCGGCTGGCCAGAGTGGTTGTATCGTCGAGCAGCTTCCTGTTGCCGGTCCCGCTCAGATTCTGCGCCATGTCCAGCGGGTATTTGGGCAGCCCCGCCCAGAACTGGCGAACCGACTCGTAGAAATCGGCGTCCGGCGCGGCACCGGAATGACCGCGTGACGAATATTTTTTCTGTTTGTCATCAGACGTCATGTTCACGCTCCCTGCTTAAACCTGTCAGGTCAATCGGCCCATCCGCGTCCCCGGCTTATCGCGAGGCGACCTGGACCCTGCGCAACATGCCGGCTCTGTTTATAGATAGTCGCGCAACGGTTCCATCACAACCATACACCGCGCCTTATGACAGAATTGTTATCATAATACCGCGGCGCCGGTTGCCATTGATGCAGATCAAGCCAGCGCGGTTTGTCCTGTTCAGCCCGCCATCTTCATATGCAGCGGTTCCTGCTCCAGGTAGGTCTCCCGATAGCGCGTCACGGCCATTTCGTGTGCGGCGATGGACTCGGCGTCCAGTTCCGCCTTGGGCGGTGAGAGGGGTTCGAGATAGCCCCAGCGATCCTCGCCGCGCACCAGCATGCCCGCCGTCCGGAACTTCCCGATCGGTTTCGCCCAAGCCGGCAGGTAGTGGAATCCCATGCCGATGCGCCGGTGCCCGGCGGTGTTGGGGCCGGACCGATGGACGCACTGGCCATGATGCACAGAGAACTCGCCCACCTTCAGCGCCATGGTTTCCACACGGCTTTCGTCCAGCGGATCGGTGATGACCTGCGCGGCCCGGTTGACGCTGTTTTCCACCACATTCGCCCGGTGGCGGTACTGGTGCGGCTTGCCGTTTTCAAAGGGCAGCACTTCCATGCATCCGGCCTCCGGGCTTGCCTCGGTCAGCGCGACCCAGGCGGTCACCATGTCGATCGGCGTTTCCAGCCCCCAATAGGTCGTATCCTGATGCCATGCGGCCATCGTCGGGGTGTTCGATTCCTTGATGAAGAAGGTGCTGGTGTAGATAATGATATCCGGGCCGATCAGGTCTTCGACAACGTCGAGGATGCGCGGATCGGTCGCCAGTTTGTGTGCCCAGGGCAGGGTGATATGCGGCATGGTCCGCCATTTCAGGTCCCGGGACTCATTGACCCGCGATCCCAGCCAGCCCTCGAAACGCGCCAGCCCGTCCAGGCATTCCTGCCGTTCGGCCTCGCTGAGCAGCGGAAAGGGGTAGAGGAATCCGTCGCGATTCCACGCAGCGATCTGTTCGTCCGTCAGAGCCTTGTTCATCAGCATTCCTCCCGTGTATGTCGGTCAGTTTCAAAACGCTATCGCAGCCGCGCGGACGCGGCAAGTGGGACAATTACAGGGCTGATAAAAACCGAGCCGGCATTTGTCTGTAACGAATGTCCCGCGCGATTGTGCAATCTGGAGGCCCTGATCAACCCGCCATTTTCAGGTGCAGTGGTTCCTGTTCCAGATAGGTCTCCCGATAGCGCGTCACGGCCATTTCATGCGCGGCAATGGACTCGGCGTCCAGTTCCGCCTTGGGTGGGGTGAGGGGCTCCAGATAGCCCCAGCGATCCTCGCCGCGCACCAGCATCCCCGCTGTCCGGTACCTGCCGATCGGTTTCGCCCAGGCTGGCACGTAGTTGATTCCCATGCCGATGCGGCGGTGACCCGCGGTGTTGGGGCCGGAGCGATGGGTGCACTGGCCGTGATGCATCGAGAACTCGCCGGCCTTCAGCGCCATGACTTCGACGCGGCTTTCGTCCAGCGGATCGGTGATGACCTGCGAAGCCCGGTTGACGCTGTTTTCCACCACATTCGCCCGGTGGCGGTACTGGTGCGGCTTGCCGTTTTCAAAGGGCAGCACTTCCATGCATCCGGCCTCCGGGCTTGCCTCGGTCAGCGCGACCCAGGCGGTCACCATGTCGATCGGCGTTTCCAGCCCCCAATAGGTCGTATCCTGATGCCATGCGGCCATCGTCGGGGTGTTCGATTCCTTGATGAAGAAGGTGCTGGTGTAGATAATGATATCCGGGCCGATCAGGTCTTCGACAACGTCGAGGATGCGCGGATCGGTCGCCAGTTTGTGTGCCCAGGGCAGGGTGATATGCGGCATGGTCCGCCATTTCAGGTCCCGGGACTCATTGACCCGCGATCCCAGCCAGCCCTCGAAACGCGCCAGCCCGTCCAGGCATTCCTGCCGTTCGGCCTCGCTGAGCAGCGGAAAGGGGTAGAGGAATCCGTCGCGATTCCACGCAGCGACCTGTTCGTCCGTCAGTGCCTTGTTCATCAGTATTCCTCCCGCGTATGTCGGTCAGTTTCAAACGCTATCGCAGCCGCGCGGACGCGGCAAGCGCGGCATTTTCGCGCAGCGCCGCACCGCCAGTTGACCGTGTTTCGGAGATTTGATGAAAAACAGACGATTTCTCTAAAAACTCATCATTATTTCGAATATACAGCCAAATTCCATATTTTTTGATAATTTTTGTTGCGGGAAGATATCGAAGCATCCCTGGGGTATCGGATCGCCGGCCCGCATTGCCCGCCAACGCTGGAAGCGGCCTGGTCCTATTCGGGAAAGGGTCGCATCACCGCGTAGGTCCGGGCATAGGGCAATTTCACAGGTTTGAATGGAACCACAGGCGGTGCCAGCAAACCACGATCAGATCTACGGCTTGTTCCGCACGGAATCCAGGGTCGGCATGTTGTAGCGGTCCTCCGGCTTCAGCCAGCCCTTGAAGTTCGGCTTGCGTTTCTCCGCGAAAGCCTTGCGCGATTCCATCCGGTCGGACTGGTCGCCATGGGCGTGCAGCGCCTCAGCCAGTTTCTCGATGTCGGGCGACGGCTTCTGGCGCATCTGCCGCATCATGTAGACGGTATTGACCCGCGCGGCCGGCGGCAGGGTCAGCAGGTGCTCGGCCATTTCATAGGCGGTGGGCATCAGGTCGTCGGGTTCGACCAGCCGGTTGATGAAACCCAGTTCATACAGCCGGTCGGATGTGAAGCGGTAGGCGAGCGCCATTTCGGTCGCGATCGGATGCGGCAGATCGGCGACCAGACCGTGATTGTAGCCGCCCAGCAGCCAGCGCTTGGCTTCGGACATCTCGAACACCGCGCCCTTGACCGCGACGCGCAGGTCGGTTTTTTCCACCAGCATGAAGCCGCCGCCCATGGCGAAACCGTTGATCGCGCAGATCACCGGCTTTTCCAGGGTGCCGTCCATGAAGGGGTTGGGCAGTTCGCGGTCGTCGAGGCCGGGCGCGCCGCGTTCCAGCGATTCCTTCATGTCCTCGCCGGCGCAGAAGGCGCGGCCCGCGCCCGTGAACACCGCGACCTCCAGGTCCGGGTCCGTGCGGAATTCGGTGAAGGCTTCGGCCATCCGGGTCCGCAATTCAAAGCCGATGGCGTTCATGCGTTCCGGCCGGTTCAGCCGGATGGTCAGTATCTGGCCGTTCCGTTCGGTTTCGACAACGCTCATTTTGTGGTCTCCCCAATATACGGCATGGCCGATGGGCCTGCCCGATCCTGGAGGGAAGCGTATACCGCCGCGCCCCCGTATTCAAATCCAGGATACGGCTTGCCGGCGGAATTCATCAATCTTGTCCGCCTGTCGCGGTCTTCCCCGGCTGCGCGGTTTGGGCGATGGTCCGGCGCGGCCCTGCAACGAAGCGTAACCGGTTGCACGGGACGGTTCAATCGATGCACTCTTTCCGCTTGAAACCAGCCGGAGACGCCGTCCCATGAAAATCACTGCCGTCAGATGCATTCCCCTGTCGCATGAAGTGCCGCCCGAGAAGCGGCAGCGCAGCGATCTCGGCACCCGCGTGAAAAACGACTCGACCATCATCATGGTCGATACGGACGAGGGGCTTTCCGGCATGGGCGCGGCGCTGGGCAATCCGGAAGTGGTCCGCGCCATCGTCGAACACGAACTTGCGCCCGCCCTGATCGGCATGGACCCGATGTTCTCCGAGCGGATTTACGAGACGATGTATAACGGCTCGCGGGTTATCCCGGCGCTGCGCCAGGGCTGGGCCCAGCCGGAACCGACGCGCCGTCGCGGGACCGTCATGGAGGCGATTTCCGGCATCGACCTGGCCGTATGGGATGTGAAGGCGCGGGCGCTGGGGGTGCCGATATACAAGGCGCTGGGGGCCGTGCGGGATCAGGTGCGCGGCTATGCCTCCGGCGGTTGGGCGCCAGGCGACGAGGCGGAAGCGGAAATGGCCGGCTACGCGGCGAAGGGATTCACGGCGGTGAAGATGCGCGTCGTCGGGCATGACGGATTTTCCTACGAGAAAGCGGTGCGGCGCATCGCGGCGGCGCGGCGCGGCATCGGGCCGGATGTGGAACTGTTCATCGACGCGCATGGCGCACTGGATGTGTCCACGTCGATCAGGCTCGCAAAACTGGTCGAGGAATACGACATTTCGTGGTTCGAGGAACCGATCTCGCCCGACGATCATGCGGGGCTGCGGCTGGTGCGGCAGGCGACGACGATCCCCATCGCGACGGGGGAACGGGAATTCACCCGCTTCGATTTCAACGATCTGCTGGACCACGAGGCGATGGATATCGCCCAGCCGGATATCGGCAGGGCCGGCGGTTTCACCGAAATCCGGCGTATCTCGGCGCTGACATCCGCGCGGCAGGTGCGGCTGGCGCCGCATGCCTGGAGCAACGGGGTGCTGTTCGCGGCGTCCATCCATCTCGCCTGCCACTGCCCGAACTGCCATATCCTGGAGGTCAGCCAGGCGCATATGCCGATGATGTACGAGTTGTTCGAGGAACCGTTCGATATCGGCGCGGATGGCGAGGTCCGCCCGCCGGAAAAGCCGGGCCTCGGCTTCACCCTGCGCAAGGACGCGCTGGAGCGGTTCAAGTATATTCCGGGGCCTTCTTCGGTCTGGTAGCGTCTATCCGGGCAGTTGCACCCGTTCCAGGATCATGTGCAGGGTGCGCAGCCGGTGGCGATGGATGCGGCGGATCCAGGGCGTCTGGTTCGCTTCGTACCAGCTGGGCTGCTTGTAGACTTCCGGCGATTCCAGGTGGTACACGGCGACATAGCGTGGCAGCCCGCTGACGGCGTGAAAACGGCGCGCGGCCAGCATGCCGGGCACCGCGTCCATCAGCGGCATGTGTTCCTCATTGTACCATTCGTTGAATTCACCCTCGATGGCCGGATCCACCTCCATCGCGGAAATGCACAGCCCGCCGGCATCGGCGGGGGACGGGCGTCCGCCGGGACGGATCTGCTCCAGCACCCATTCATGCGCCGGCGGCGCATCGCAGGCCGACCACAGGTCGTCCGGCAGCACCGTGAAATCCGCATAGGGCGCTTCGACCAGCACCACGCCGCGCCGGGGATGCCTGGTCGACGGCGCGCGGCTTTCGCGATCCGTAACGCCGCCGATATAGGTCTGGACGGTCGGTTCGATCCCGCCCGGCGTATCGGGATACCGAAACGACAGCGCCGCTTCCGCCGGCACGAAGGTTCCGATCCGCATGCCCAGCCGCGTTTCCATGTCCACGATCATCGCTGCCCCTTAGCCTCACCTGCCAGTCATATCTATAGCACATCAGGTTTGATTGGAACCACAACAGGTTCCAATCAAACCTGTGAAGGTGCTATATCTTCAATAAGATAGATCAGATTCACGTGTTGGTTGGATCGCCAGAGGCGATTCCAAACAAACACGATCTGATCTAATATATTTTCGGGACGTAGAGTTCCTTTGGCAAGGCGGAGCGTTCGTAATTCGGATTGAAGACCCGCTCCGGCAGGGTGACCTGTTCGTGCGTCACCTCTTCGTAGGGTACCTGCTGGAGTAGGTGGTGGATGCAGTTCAGCCGCGCCCGTTTCTTGTCATTGGCCTCGACAATGTACCAGTGCGCTTCGGGAAGACTTGTCCGTTTCAGCATTTCCTCCTTCACCTTGGTGTATTCCTCCCAGCGGATCCGCGACTGCAGGTCCATCGGGCTCAGCTTCCACTGCTTGACCGGGTCGTGGATGCGCATCAGGAACCGGTGCTGCTGTTCCTGGTCGGTAATCGAAAACCAGTATTTGATCAGCTTGATTCCGGACCGCGCCAGCATGCGTTCGAATTCCGGCACGTCCTGGAAGAACTGTTCAACCTCGTCAGGCGTCGCGAAACCCATGACGCGTTCGACGCCTGCCCGGTTGTACCAGGACCGGTCGAACAGGACGATTTCGCCGCCGGCCGGCAGGTGCGGGGTGTAGCGCTGGAAATACCACTGCGAGGTTTCGCGCGCATTGGGCGCGGGGAGCGCCACCACGCGGCAGACCCGGGGGTTCAGGCGCTGCGTGATGCGCTTGATCATGCCGCCCTTGCCGGCGGCGTCGCGGCCCTCGAAGATCACCGCCAGCTTGTAATTCGTATGGATGACCCAGTCCTGCAACTTCACCAGTTCGGCCTGCAGCCGGAACAGTTCGCGAAAATACGTGTTCCGGTCCATGGTCTCCTTGTGCTCCAGGTCGGTGATCCCCCGAAGTTCCCTGGCGATGCGATCGTCGTCGATCTCCATCTCCAGTTCCTCGTCGAAACTGTCCCGAAGCTCTTCTTCCACCCAGCTGTGGCGGACCGGTTTTTCCTCTGATACCGACATTTTGCAGTGACCTCGATTGTCCGTGTATTCGCGATAATTGCGAGTATGCCTCAAGCGGTGTCGTCGGAATATTACAGTTTTGCTGCCGTTTTCGACGCAACCGGGTGATTCCGGTAACGGCGGTGGATCTTGCCAGCAAATTGCCATGCGGTTAGGCTTGCGCTTGGAATCCGGCCATATTTGGGAAATTCCGGGTAAAGGGAGCGCTATACTATGCTGCAGATTCGGCCGATGGGCCCGTATACCGGCGCCGAAGTCACCGGCGTCGATGTCAAGAAACTGGATGATGCCGGTTTCGCGCCGATCTATGCGGCGTGGCTCAAATACGGTGTCACGGTGGTTCGCGACCAGGAACTCGAAATCGAGGATTTCCTGCGCTACAGCCGCCGCTACGGCGTCATCGTCCCGCATCCCTCCAAATCGACGCGGCATCCGGATTATCCCGAACTGACCCTGCTGGGGATCAACAAGTTCAATGCCGACGGCACGCTGAACAAGGCGGTCTACCGGCGCGGGGCGGAAGGCTATCATACCGATGGCGCCTATGACGAGGTGCCGTTCAAGGCGACCAAGCTGTATGCGCTGGCGATCCCGAACACGGGCGGCGACACGCATTTTTCCAGTATGTACCAGGCCTATGAGGTTCTGCCGGAACGGCTGAAGACGCTGCTGGAAGGGCGCCGGGGCGGGTTTACCTATGGCGGCCGCACGGGGCAGACGGCGCTGCTGAACCCGGAGGACCGCAACCGGCCGCCGGCCTTCCATCCGATCATCCGGACCCATTCCGAAACCGGGCGCAAATCGCTGTATTTCGATCCGGGCAAGATTCTCTTCATCGAAGGACTGGAACAGCAGCAGAGCGACGACGTCATCGACGAACTGACCGAACGGATGATTGCGCCGGATGCGGAATATCGGCACAAATGGCGGGTCGGCGACATCGTGATCTGGGACAACCGCTGCATGGTGCACAAGGCGGCGGGCGATTACCCGCCCGAAGAAGACCGCATCCACTGGCGTGTTTCGATCAAGGAACCGGTGGCCGGGATCGTCTAGCGGCTTCGCCCCAAATTTTGAATTAATGCAGCGGTCCGCCCGGAAAAGCTGCCCCTTTGTCGATCAAAGCCGATATAAACCGGGTCTGAGTCTGACAGAACAGTATTTTCGGAGTTCCCTGCATGCTGGTGGACGGTGTGGCGCATCGCACGATCTGGCTCGCGCCGGACGGATGGTCGGTGGAGATTATCGACCAGACGCGGCTGCCGCATGGCTTCGTGACCCTGCGGCTGGAAACGGTCGCGGAAGCGGCGCATGCGATCGCGTCGATGCAGGTGCGCGGCGCGCCGCTGATCGGGGCCATGGCGGGATACGGCATGGCGCTGGCGATGCGGGCGGATTCCTCCGATGGCGGCCTGCGGGCGGCCTATGACCAGCTGATGGCGACGCGGCCGACGGCCGTCAATCTGCGCTGGGCGCTGGACGATATGAAATCCCGCCTGTCGCCGCTGTCTCCGGGCGTCCGGGCCAGTGCCGCCTATGCCCGCGCCGCCGAAATCTGCGACGAGGACGTTGCCATCAACCGCGCCATCGGCCGGCACGGGCTGGGCCTGATCGAGGCGGCGCGGGAGCGCAAGGACGGCAAGGCCGTCAATATCCTGACCCATTGCAACGCGGGCTGGCTGGCCACGGTCGACTGGGGCACGGCGACCGCGCCGATCTATATGGCGCATGACGCCGGCATCCCGGTGCATGTCTGGGTCGACGAGACCCGGCCGCGCAACCAGGGCGCCAGCCTGACCGCCTGGGAACTGGGCCATCACGGCGTGCCGCATACGGTGATCGCCGACAATGTGGGTGGGCACCTGATGCAGCACGGGCTGGTCGACCTGTGTATCACCGGAACCGACCGCACCACGGCGACCGGCGATGTCTGCAACAAGATCGGCACCTATCTGAAGGCGCTGGCGGCGCATGACAACGGCGTGCCGTTCTATGTCGGCCTGCCGTCGCCGACCATCGACTGGACGCTGCAGGACGGCGTGTCGCAGATCCCCATCGAACAGCGCGACGGCGCGGAAGTGTCGCAGATGACCGGGCGGACGGCGGACGGGCGGATCGAAACCGTCACCATCACGCCGGACGGCAGTCCGGTCGCCAATTACGCCTTCGACGTGACCCCGGCGCGGCTGGTCAGCGGGCTGATCACCGAACGCGGCATCGCCGCGGCCAGTCACGATGGTTTGAAAGCGCTGTTTCCCGAACAGGAGTAAATTACCGAAGATGGAAAGTCTGTGGTCCGATGACGACGCCGAAGCCTTCGTCACACGCTATGCCCAAAAGGGCGAAAACCGCGATACCGCGCTGCGGGTCTATACAACCCGGCTGCTGGGCGGCGATCCCAGGCTGGTGCTGCATGGCGGCGGCAATACGTCGGTAAAGACCACCCAGCGCGACCTGCTGGGCGACGACGTGCCGGTGCTGCGGGTCAAGGGCAGCGGCTGGGACATGGGCGATATCGAACCGGCGGGCCTGCCGGCGGTGCGCCTCGAACCGCTGCGCCGTCTTCAGGCGCTCAATGCGCTCAGCGACGAGGACATGGTGAATTTCCAGCGCGGCAACCTGCTGGATTCCACATCGCCGAACCCGTCCGTGGAAACGCTGCTGCACGCCTTCCTGCCGCATAAATTTATCGATCATACCCACTCCACGGCGGTTCTCAGCCTGACCGATCAGCCGGATGGCGGCGGAATCTGCCGCGAAATCTATGGTGACCGCATGGGCTACGTGCCCTATATCATGCCGGGTTTCGCGCTGGCCCGGGCCGCGGCGGAGGTGCATGCGCAATCGCCCGATGTCGACGGGCTGATCCTGCACAAGCACGGCATCTTCACCTTCGGCGATACCGCGCAGCAAGCCTATGAGCGGATGATCGATGCGGTGACGCTGGCGGAAATCCGCCTGCAGAACAACCGGAAATCCGTATTCGTCCCCGCGCGGTTGCCGGACGATATCGCAAGGCTTGCCGATGTCGCGCCCATCCTGCGCGGGCTGCTCGCCGCTGACCTTGCGGCCGATGGCTGGCGGCGGATGGTGCTGGAATTCCGTACCGGGCCGGAAATCCTGAACTACGTGAACGGCGCCGAAATCGGCCGCTACAGCCAGACTGGTGTGGTCACGCCCGACCACAACATCCGCACCAAGAATTATCCGCTGCTGCTGGCGGCGCCGGAATGCGACAGGCTGGATTCGTTTCGTGAAACAGCGGCGGCCGCGCTGGCAGCCTATCAGGAGGATTACCGGGCGTATTTCGAGCGCCATAATTCCCGCCAGGAATCGCCGAAGACCATGCTCGACCCGTTTCCGCGTGTGGCGCTGGTGCCGGGACTTGGCCTGTTCGGCATCGGCGCGGACCCGAAAGCGGCCGCCATCGCCGCCGATATCGCGGAAAACACCGTGCAGACGATTAGCGACGCGGAAGCCATCGGCCGCTACGAATGCGTGCCCGAAGACGACATGTTCGATATCGAATACTGGTCGCTGGAACAGGCCAAGCTGGGCAAGGGCTTGGAAAAGCCGCTTGCGCGGCAGGTTGTCGCCGTTACCGGCGCGGGCGGCGGGATCGGTTCCGCCATTGTCGCCGCGTTCGCCCGGGAAGGCGCCTCGGTCGTGGCGCTGGACCTGGATGTCGCCGCGGCGGCGCGGGCGGTGGAAACATCCGGCGGGCTGGCGCTGGCCTGCGATGTGACGGATCGCGGTTCGGTCGCGGCGGCGTTCGATTCCATCTGCGAAGCGTTCGGTGGGGTCGATATCGTCGTCTCGAACGCGGGGGCTGCCTGGTCGGGCAGGATCGGCGAAGTGCCGGACGCCGTCCTGCGGCAATCGTTCGAGCTGAATTTCTACGGCCACCAGAACATCGCGCAGGCGGCGGTCGGGGTGATGCAGGCGCAGGGGACCGGCGGGGTGCTGCTGTTCAACGCGTCCAAGCAGGCAGTCAATCCGGGCCCGGACTTCGGTCCCTATGGCCTGCCGAAATCGGCGACGCTGTCGCTGATGCGGCAATATGCTGTCGATTACGGCGCCGAGGGAATCCGCGCCAATGCGGTCAATGCCGACCGCATCCGCAGCGGATTGCTGGACGATGCGATGATCGCCGCGAGGGCGGAAGCACGCGGAGTCACGGAAGCGGCCTATATGGGCGGCAACCTGCTGAACCGGGAAGTGCGCGCCAGCGACGTCGCCGATGCGTTCGTGTATCTGGCCCGGGCAAACCGGACGACCGCGGCCGTCGTTACCGTGGATGGCGGCAATATTGCCGCGGCATTGCGTTGAAGCGGGACGGAGAACTGGGAATTGCGGCCGGCCGCCCCCATATGCCCGGAAGGAAAAAATCGGCGAAACGGGTGCCAAATTCTCGAAAGGACTGTACGTTGAAGCAACTGGTTCTATGGATCGCTACTGCAATTGGAATTGCGTCCCTGGCGGGAGCCGCCACGGCGCAGGATAAGGAAAACATGCTGTATCTCGAATTGAAGGACGGCCGCGTCGTCATCGAAACCCTGCCGGATCTGGCGCCCAACCATGTCGCCCGCATCAAGGAACTGGCGCGGGAAAAATTTTACGATGGCATCGTCTTCCACCGGGTCATCGATGGTTTCATGGCGCAGACCGGCGATCCGACCGGCACCGGCACCAGCGGCTCCGGCAAGAAGCTCGCGGCGGAATTCAGCGCCGAGCCGCATGAACGCGGAATCGTGTCCATGGCGCGGTCGTCCGATCCGAACAGCGCCGACAGCCAGTTCTTCATCGTGCTGGCAAATTCATCCTGGCTGGACGGGCAGTACACGGTATGGGGCCGGGTGATCGAGGGTATGGAATTCGTCGACAATATCAAGAAAGGCGACCCCCGTTCGGGCGCCGTGGACGGGCCGGACAAGATTATCAGCCTGCGGGTTGCCGCGGACGTCGATTAGACCTCGCGTTAACACTTGGATAATGGTTTCCCGTTACGATGTCGTCGAACGCATACACAAGAAGGCAGGAATGTCATGGCGGCGGAAATCGCACTGAGCGCAGCATTGTCAAGCGGATATCAGGCCGGGTTACAGGCGTTGAAGTCGGCGTCGCAATCGGAATCGGCCATTGTCGATCTCGTGACGAAGGCGACCAGCCAGGGCGCGAGCCAGCTTTCGTCGCCCGCGACCGATCCCAGCCGCGTCGTCGATATCGTCGTCTGACGGCAGTACGCCACCGGCTTCCCTCGCCAGCGACCATGGGGTTTTCCGTGATCGGTTCTCCTGTTGAAGGATTGCCGGGGCGATGAGCGCATTCAGTCCGGAATCACGCATTTTCGTTGCCGGACATCGCGGGCTGGTGGGGTCCGCCATTGCCCGTGCGCTGGTCCGGGAAGGCTGTGACAACCTCATCACCCGTACCCGGACCGAACTCGACCTGTGCGACCGCGCGGCCGTGGACCGGTTCTTTGCCGAAGAAAGCCCCGAATACGTATTTATCGCGGCGGCAAAGGTAGGGGGCATTCATGCCAACAATACCCTGCCGGCGCAGTTCATCTATGAAAACCTGGCGATCCAGACCAACCTGATTGACGCGGCCTGGAAGAACGGCGTGACCAAGCTGCTGTTTCTGGGGTCATCCTGCATCTACCCGAAACACGCCCCGCAACCGATCCGCGAGGAATACCTGCTGACCGGCGAATTGGAGCCGACCAACGAATCCTATGCCATCGCCAAGATCGCGGGTCTGAAGATGTGCGCGGCGTATCGCCGGCAATACGGTTTCAATGCGATCTCGCTGATGCCGACAAATATTTACGGACCCGGCGACAATTTCGACCTGGAATCCAGCCATGTCATTCCCGCGCTGATCCGCAAGGCGCATGAGGCAAAGGTGACCGGGGCGTCGGAAATGCCGGTTTGGGGAACGGGCACGCCGAGACGTGAATTCCTGCATGTCGACGATCTGGCCGAAGCGTCGGTTTTCTGCATGCGGCATTACGAGGATTCCATTGCGCTGAATGTCGGCGTTGGAGAGGATGTGACAATTCGCGAACTGGTCGAAACCATTTGCTATGCCGTGGGTTTCCACGGCGAACTGGTGTTCGACACGTCCAAGCCGGATGGCACGCCGCGCAAATGGCTCGATGTCGGGCGGCTGCATGCGCTGGGCTGGAAGGCGCGGATCGGGTTGCGTGACGGGCTGGCGGAAACCTATCGCTGGTATCTGAACCAGGGTGGCGCGCTATAGCACATCAGGTTTAGATGGAACCGTAGCAGGTTCCATTAAAACCTGTGAAGGTTCTTCCGTAACGGGCGGATGTGTCCGATTGTCTGTGTAAGTGACGCCATGGGTAACATGCTTTCCGGC